>CACXFZ010000257.1 GCA_902767025.1 uncultured Coriobacteriaceae bacterium | reverse complement strand
GCTACGCCGACGACCAGAAGGCGTTCAGCGTGACGGTCGCGCAATCGGCGGGCGTGGGCACCCTGTTCCTGACCAGCAGCGACCCGGTCAAGCGCGGGCGCGCCTACGTGGAGAAGTCGTCGGACCACAGCGCAGGCGCGACGGGTGCGTATGCGCTGGTGACCGACGCCGGCGAGCTTTCCGCCGCAGGCGACGTGAGCCAGATCCGCGGCCGCGGCAACTCCAGCTGGCTCAACGCCAAGAAGCCCTATCAGATCAAGCTCGACAAGAAGGCCTCGCTGATCGACGGCACGGAGGAGAACAAAGCGAAGACCTGGGTGCTCGTGCCCAGCCACTACGACGAGACGATGATGCGCAACTACATCGCGTACCAGACCGCGCAGGCGATGGGCCTGGCCGACACGGCCGACTGCACCTACGTGGACCTGTACTACGACGGCGAGTACCGCGGACTGTACCTGCTCGGCGAGAAGGTCGAGTTCGGCTCGGGGCGCATCCCCGGCGAGGAAACCGAGAACTACTCCGACTACGGCACGCCGCTGGACAACAACAAGACCGCGCAGGCCAAAAACGCCTACGGCTACACTTACCAGTACGTGGTGGGGGCCGTGTCGCCCTCGTCGCCGGTGCAGTCCAACTACCTGCTGGAGCTCGACCGCCCCACGTACGCCTCGGAGCGGTGCTGGTTCGACACCAGCGCAGGCCCCGTCGCGATCAAGTCGCCCAGCAACCTGTCTGCCGAGCAGGTGAAGTTCATCAGCCAGCAGGTGCAAGCCGCCATCAACGAGGCGTCGAAGGCCGACGGGGACATGGCCGCCTACTTCGACGTCACGTCGCTGGCGCGCGTGTTCCTGGTGAACGAATTCGCGAAGAACCCCGACTGGCTGCGCTATTCGTCGACCTACTTCTACTACAGCACCGCCGACGGTCTGCTGCATTGGGGCCCCGTGTGGGATTTCGACCTGGCGTTCGGCGTGCATTCCTACGAGGGAATGGGCGAGTACATCGACGTCGACGGCTGGGCAAGCCAGCGCTGGCAGTTCTTCGGGCAGAACAAGCAGTTCCTGGCCGAGATGCGCACCGTGCTGACGCGCGACGCCCTGCCGGTGTTCCGCTGCTGGGCGGGCACGGCAACCGGCGCGCTGCCGACGGTGCGGGGGCTGGCCGACCAGCTGGCAGGCGCCGTGGCGCTCGACCGGCGCATGTGGCAGGCCGACGAGGCCCCCTCCGTGTCGCTGCATCTGGGGACGTTCGACGCGGCGGTGGACTACACGCAGCAATGGATCGCGGGGCGCACCGCATGGCTCGAGCAGAACGCGGCCGGCTTCCCCGCGCAGGGTGCGGCCGGCAAAGGCCTGGTGCGCCTGGCGGGCGAGGACGCACTGGGCACGATGAACGCCATCGTCGACCATGCCAAGTTCGCGCAGGGCGGCACCGTGGTGCTCACCACCGTGGCCGGCTACTGGGACGCGCTGACCGCCGCGGGCCTGGCCGGGTTCGCGCAGGCGCCCGTGCTGATGACCGACGGCCAGGAGCTCTCCGCCCAGACGGCCGCGCAGCTCAAGAAACTCAAGCCCTCGACCATCGTGATCTGCGGAGGGCCCGCCGCCGTGACCCAGCGCGTGGCACGCGCCGCCCAGCTGGCAGCCCAAGGGTCGGCCTACGACAAGCTTCCCGCCTCCGCCGCGCCGGCCGCCAGCGGACCTGCCGTGAAGCGCTGCTGGGGCGACACGGCAACCGACACCGCGGTGGACATCTACACGCAAGCACCCCAGATCACAGGCGGCGCCTGGTCGCGCACGGCGTTCGTGTGCACCAACGACGGGTACTGGGACGCCCTGGCGGCAGCCCCTGTCAGCTATGCGAGCGGCATGCCCATCTTCCTGTCCGAAGGCGCCACCGCGTTTTCGGCAAAGACCATCGCCGCGCTGCGCGACAACTTCTACGCCGTGTACGTGGTGGGCGGCACCGCGGCCATCTCCGAGAAGGCCGTCAAGCAGCTGGAAGCCGCCGGCATCACGATTGCGGGGCGCATCTGGGGCGAGGACGCCATCGAGACGTCGCAGGAGCTGGCGCGGTTCGGCCTGGCCAAGGGCATGCACGCGCACAACATGGGCGTGGCCACCATCAACGGGTACTGGGATTCGCTTTCGGGCGCGGCGCTCTGCGGCCGGAACAACAGCGTGCTCGTGCTGGCCGGCGAGCCCAACAGCGCGAGCATCACCGGGTTCGTCACCGAGCAGCGCGCCACGATCGAGCGCATCTACCTGTTCGGCGGGCCGGCGGCGCTGTCGAAGAAGGTGGAAACCGCCGTGGGCAAGGCGGCGCTGTAGGGGAAGCGCAACGCTGCTATCATGATGCCGTTGTCGTGTAAGGAGAGGACATGGACTACGACGTCATCATCATCGGCGCAGGCCCCGGCGGCATTTTCGCCGCGTACGAGCTCAGCAAGGGCGACCCTGACCTGCGCATCGCGATATTCGAAACCGGCAAGCCGTTAAGCGAGCGGCGCTGCCCCATCGACGGCGTCAAGGTTACGTCGTGCATCCACTGCGAGAGCTGCTCGATCATGAGCGGCTTCGGCGGCGCGGGCGCGTTTTCCGACGGCAAGTACAACATCACCAACGACTTCGGCGGCACGCTGCACAGCTACATCGGCAAGGAGCGGGCCATCGAGCTGATGGAATACGTCGACCAGATCAACCTCGACAACGGCGGCGCGGGCACGAAGCTGTACTCCACCGCCAACGCCTCGCTGAAGCGGACCTGCATGGAAAACAAGCTGAAGCTGCTGGACGCGCACGTGCGGCACCTGGGCACCGACATCAACCTGGTGGTGCTCGGACGCCTCTACGACACGCTGTGTCCGAAAGTGGACATGTTCTTCCACACCCCCGTCGAGCGCGTGGAGCTCGTCGACGGCGGCTACCGCGTGCAGGTGCAGGGAGCCTCGTACACCAGCGGGCTGTGCATCATCTCGGCGGGGCGCAGCGGCAGCAAATGGATGGAGCAGGTGTGCCGCGACCTGGACATCGCGACCGAGTCCAACCGCGTGGACATCGGCGTGCGCCTGGAGCTGCCGGCCGAGCTGTTCAGCCACATCACCGACGAGCTCTACGAGAGCAAGATCGTCTACCGCACCGAAAAGTTCGAGGACAAGGTGCGCACGTTCTGCATGAACCCGCACGGCATCGTCGTGAGCGAGAACACGAACGGCATCGTCACCGTGAACGGGCACAGCTACGAAGACCCCGACCGGCAGACAGACAACACCAACTTCGCGCTGCTGGTGTCGAAGCATTTTTCGGAGCCGTTCAGCGACAGCAACGGGTACGGCGAGAGCATCGCGCGGCTGTCGAACATGCTGGGCGGCGGCGTGATCGTGCAGCGCTTCGGCGACCTGATCAGGGGCCGGCGCAGCACGCACGAGCGCATCGGCGACGGGTTCGTCACGCCTACGTTGCAGGCGGAGCCGGGCGATCTGAGCCTGGTGCTGCCGAAGCGCATCATGGACGGCATCATCGAGATGGTCTACGCGCTGGACAAGATCGCGCCCGGCACGGCCAACGACGATACGCTGCTCTACGGCGTGGAAGTGAAGTTCTACAACATGCACGTTGCCGTGAACGGGAACCTGGAGTCGTGCCACGAGGGCCTGTACGTGATCGGCGACTGCAGCGGCGTGACCCATTCGCTGTCGCACGCGTCGGCCAGCGGCGTGTACGTGGCGCGCGACATCCTGCAGAAGAGGAACGCCGGCTAGCGCGCGTAGCGGGTGCGGGCTGGCCTGCGGGCTACCAGTCGAGCACGGGCGGTTCGCCCGACTGCGGGGCGTCCGGGTCGCCGAAGTGCCACCATTCGCTTGCCAGCTCGACGAACCCCGCCGCGACGAAGGCCTCGTGCAGCGCCATGCAGGCGTCGTTGTCCCGCACGGCGGCCCGGTAGTGCTCGGGGGAAATCGAGGAGGCATCCATCGGAACGTCGACCAGATGCCCGGCTTCGTCGAACGCATCGAAGGCCGAGGGCATGGGCAGCGCGTTTCCCTCCATGTCGCATACGGCCACGTCCACGTCGGTTCCGTAGTTGTGCCCCGACGCCCCCGGGGCCACGTACCACGCCAGCGACCACGCGCCCAGGCTCGCGGCGATGGCGGGGTTGCTCGCGTAGGCCTGCTCGAAGGCGCGGGAGAGCTGCCACTGGGCGCTCATGGGACGGTAGGCGTCGTAGACGAGCAGGCGGTAGCCGCGCTGGGCCAGCTGGTCGCACGCCGCGCGCAGCTTGAGCGCGGTGGCGTACGCGCATGGGACCAGGTACTCCTGCCTGTTCAAGTAGGGGTTGTCCTGCATGCCGTCGGGATACCCGTCCAGGCGCTGGCCGGTGACGCCCGGGATCGCCTCGCCCGCGCACGCGCTGGGCGCCGCATAGGAGTAGACAGCGTCGTAGACCGCGTCGGGCAGCACGTCGGGCAGGTTCGCCAGCAGCGCCGCAGGGTCCACGAGCAGCGGTTCCCCACCGTAGGCGACCACGGCTTGCCCGTCGGCTGCGGACGGGGCGTCTGCGTGCTGGGGCTGCACGTCGATGTCGGGCAGGTACCGCAATTCGACCGCCGCCCCCGCAGGAACGTCGCCGACGGGCACTGCCAACCACCCGCGGGGATAGACCGCCGGCTGGGCCTCAACCGCCGAAGACGCCGACACCTGCGCTTCGCCCGCTTCCACAGCCACCGACGGGGCAGGCTTTGAAACGACGGGCTCCGAGACCGGCTCCACACCGCTTCCACGCT
>CACXFZ010000256.1 GCA_902767025.1 uncultured Coriobacteriaceae bacterium | reverse complement strand
GTGGCGGCGTTGCGCTTGGCCTCGTAGTACTCGTCGACGAAGCCCTTGGTCAGAAACACCTGGTCCAAGCGTTCGATCGCATCGACGTCGCACGGACGCGCACCGAAGATCACGAACGGCTCGCTGGCCGCCTCCACGGCCTCGATCGCCAGCTCGCCTTCGTGGCGCTTCCAGCGGAACATCTTCTCGGTGGCCGGGAACAGCAGCTCCTTGGGCGGGTGCTGGGTGGTGCGCAGGTCGAGGCGCACGTCGACGCCGTCGTCAAACGCCACGAACTTGGTCACGCCGTTTTCCTCGGCGGGCACGAACACAGCCTGGCCCTGCGCCGTCGCTTCGAGCAAAGAGGCCAGTTTGTCCTTCTTGATGATCATCTGCGGCCTCCTTACATGAACTCTTCGACGTCGTCGACGTTGTACGAACGCAGCGGGTCGGGGCCATCGGCAGTCAAGCCGCCGCCCTCGTATGGCCCGAAGAGCGCATCGATGTCGCGCACCTGCTTGTGCATCAGCGTCATCAGCGGCAGGCCCATCGGGCACACGCGCTCGCACTCGCCGCATTCGATGCACCTGTCGCCGGTGTGGAATGCGCGGATCATGCCGTAGTAGCGCATCTCGTCCACGTTGAACTCGCGCCCTTCCCAACCGGGCCGCTCCGCATCCACGAAGCAGCCTTTGCACGTGCAGCAGGGGCACGCGTTGCGACAGGCGTAGCAGCGGATGCACTTCGAGAACGCGTCGTCGAAGAACGCCCGGCGCTCGCGCGGTTCCATCGCCTCGAGCGCATCGACCTCGGCGAACCGGTACGGCGCAGGCTCGTCGACCGCATCGCCCAGCAGCTCGTCGTGCTCGACGGGGTTGCGGCGCTGGCATTCGCGGCACTTCTTCAGCTCGTCGCCGGTCCTCGGGTCGCGCATGCCCGGGCATGGGATGCCCAGCACGTGCATCTGGTCGCGCTCCATCTGCTTGTCGGCGATGAAGCGGTTCACCGCGCGCGATTCGCAGCCGCGCGCGCACAGGGCGACCTTGCCCTCGCCCACATGCTCGAGCGCGTAGCAGCCAAGGCCCTGGATGCAGTACTCGTCGAACACCAGGCGGTCCACCTGGTCGGCGTCGTAGACGACCAAGGGGGCGCGCGTGTTGTCGAAGCGGCCCTTCGTCCAGCCGACAACGCAGGCGACTTCGCCCGATTCGAGCAGCGCGGCGGCGCGGCTTCTGATGCTGTCCTGGATGCTCATCGCTCATCACCCGCCTTCGCAGCCTGCGCGGCCACCGCCTGCGCGGCGGCACCCGGCTTCTCGAGCCCGTCGGGACGCTGCGCGTCCAGCTCGATGGGACCCAGCTTCGAAATCTGCTCGGTCACCTCGATGATGGTGTCGCGGAACTTGCCCGCCTCGGAACCGGAAATCCAGCGGATCTGGAACCGGTCGGGTTCGTACCCGGCGTACTCGACCATGCGCTTGAACACCATCATGCGGCGTTTGGCGTAGTAGTTTCCCGTGGAGTAATGGCAGTCGCCCGGATGGCACCCGCACACCAGCACGCCGTCGCAGCCGTCCTGCAGGGCGCGCAGCACGTACTGCGGGTTCACGCGGCCCGAGCACGGCACGCGCACGACGCGCACGTCGGCCGGGTAGTTCATGCGATTCAGGCCTGCCAGGTCGGCACCGGCATAGGTGCACCAGTTGCAGGCGAATGCCAGGATGCGCGGCTTGAATTCACCCGATGCGGCAGGCGTGCTCACATCTTCGACGGCGTTCGTCTGATCAACGCGCGGCATAGGTCTTCACCTCCTGCATGATTCCCTCGTCGGAGAATCCGAACAAGTCCATCGCGCCCGGCCTGCAGGCGACGGTGCACGCACCGCAGCCCTGGCACAGGCCCTCGTTCACGCTGGCGACCGTTCTTTCGACCTTCTGCGAGTTCTCGCGCAGCGTGGCCTTGGCAAGAGACAGCGCGCCGTACGGGCAGATGTCCACGCATGCGCCGCAGCCCGAGCAATGGGCCAGGTCCACATGCGCCAGCATCGGGTTGGACTCGATGGAGCCCTTCGACAGCAGGCCGATCACCTTCGATGCGGCCGCACCCGCCTGCGAGACGGTGTCGGGGATGTCCTTCGGGCCCTGGGCGACGCCCGCCAGGAACACGCCGCCGGTGTTCGTTTCCACCGGACGCAGCTTCGGATGCGCTTCCTGGAAGAAGCCTTCGGGACCGCACTGCGTGTTCACGGCCGTGGCCAGCACGTCGGCGTCGGTCGCCGGCACCATGGCGGTTTCGAGCACCACCAGATCGGCGTCCACGCGCACCTGCTGGCTGGACAGCGTGTCCTCGCCCAGGCACACGAGCTTGCCGTCCTGCGGGTAGATCTTCGAGATGCGCCCGCGCACGTACACCGCGCCGTCCTGCAGCGTGTTCATGTAGAACTCGTCGTAGCCCTTGCCCGGCGTGCGCACGTCCATGTAGAAGACGTACACGCGCCCGTCGGGGATCTTGTCCAGGAACTGGTGGGCGTGCTTGGCGCCGTACATGCAGCATGCGCGCGAGCAGTACGCCACGCCCTTGCTGGCGTCGCGCGACCCCACGCACTTGACGATCACGGCCGTCTTCGGCTCGGTGTTGTCGGACGGCCTCAGGATATGGCCCTCGGTGGGTCCGGACGCGTTCACCAGGCGCTCGAACTGCAACCCGGTGATCACGTCGGGGAACGCCCCGCCGCCGTACTCGCCGTACGACTTCGTCCAGTCGATGAGCTCGTAGCCCGTGGCAAGCACGATCGCGCCGTAGGTTTCGGTGACCAGCTTGTCTTCGTCCTGGTAGTTGATGCAGCCCGCCTGGCACACCTTCGCGCACACGCCGCACTTGCCTTCGGTGATCATGCGGCAGTGCTCGGGGTCGATGACCGGCTTGGACGGCACCGCCTGGGCGAACTTCTTGTACACCGCCTTGCGCATCGACATGCCCTGGTCGAATTCGTTGGGGACCTTCTGGGGGCACTTCGCCTCGCACTCGCCGCAGCCCGTGCACTTGCTGTAGTCGATGTACTTCGCCTTCTCGCGGATGGTCACCTGGAAGTTGCCGATGTAGCCGGTGACGCTTTCCACTTCTGACAGCGTGCGGATGTCGATGTTGGGATGGGCTCCCGCCTCAGACATCTTCGGCGTGCAGATGCATGCCGAGCAGTCCATCGTCGGGAAGGTCTTGTCGAGCATGACCATCTTGCCGCCGATGGAGCTTTCCCGCTCCACCACCGTAACCGGATAGCCGGCTTCAGCAATATCGAGCGCAGCCTGGATGCCGGCGATTCCTCCACCGATCACCAGTGCACGCGGCGTCACTGGAATCTGGCTGGTGGTAAGCGCCATGTTCGTATCGACCTTGGCAACCGCCATCGACACCAGGTCGATGGCCTTTTCCGTGCCGATTTCCTTTTCCTTGTGCACCCAACTGCATTGCTCGCGGATGTTGGCAACTTCGAGCATGTAGGGGTTGATGTCGGTGCGCTCGAGCATCTTGCGGAAGGTGAGCTCGTGCATGCGCGGCGAGCACGCCGCAATAACGATGCGGTCCAAGCCCTGCTCTTTGATGGCATCGACAATTGCCTGTTGGCCGGGATCGGAACACGTGTATTTGGACGTCGTCGCATACGACACATTCGGCATACTGCGCGCAGCCGCGGCCACTTCTTCGACGTCTACGGTACTTGCGATGTTGCTGCC
>CACXFZ010000255.1 GCA_902767025.1 uncultured Coriobacteriaceae bacterium | reverse complement strand
TCGTCCAGGCCCGTGGTGTCCAGGCCGGCCGCCGCCAGACTGGCCACCGTGTCCTTGGCAAGCGAGCCCTTCGGCACCGCGATGCGCAAGGGCCGTTCGGCGCGAGCCTGCCCATCGTTCGCCAGAACGGCGGACGAGATGGCCTCCAGGTAGAAGGCGAAGCCCGATGCGGGGCGCGAGACGCCGTCGTAGGCGGAAAGCATCTGGTCGTAGCGTCCGCCCGAACCCAGCGACGCCCCCATGCCGGGAGCATAGGCCTCGAACACGAGCCCGGAATAGTAGTCGAACGAGCTCATGATGCTGAAGTCGACCATCAGCACGTCGGCCAGCCCGTCGTCGGCCAGCCGGGCGAAGGTGGCATCCAAATCGTCCAGGCCGTCGACGCAGCCCAGCGGCTCCACCAAGGCGCGCGCCTGCCCGATGGCCTCTCGCCCACCGCGGATGCGCGGCAGCGACGCCAGGGCGTGCGCGAACGGCTCCGACACGCTGCCGTCGGACACGAGCCTGCCCAGCTCGGTGAAGTTCGAGCGGTGGTAGGCCGACAGCACCTGGTTCTTCCACGAACCCGGCGCCTCGCACGCTTCCAGCAGGGCGCGCAGCACGCCCACCGTGCCCAGCACGATCACGAACTGCTCCAGCCCGCACGTGCGCAGGGCCTGGGCGAACAGCGACACCACTTCGGCGTCGGTGTCCACACCCGCTTCGCCGATGTTCTCCAAGCCGATCTGCGTGAGCTCGCGCGCCGCCGCCTGGTTGTCGGTCTCGCGAAAGACGCGCTGCGTGTAGCGGAACTTGAACGGCCCCGCCTGTCCGCGCAGGCGCGTGGCGCACATGCGGGCCACTTGCCGGGTGATGTCGGGACGCAGAGCCAGCAAGTCGCCTGCCGCGTCGAAGAGCTTGAACGGGGTCGCGGGAATGCGCCCGCCGGCTTGCATCACGTCCATGCGTTCGAGCGTGGGCGTCTCGATCGGGGCGTACCCGTATTCGGCAAAGCACGCTTGCACGCGCTGGATCATCTGCTCGCGGCGCAGCGCCTCGTCGGGCATGATGTCGCGAAATCCCGCAGGGGTTACGAAGTTCATACGGTCCTCACCTTGTTGTTCAAACCGCACGTGCCCCATGGCACGGCGGCTGCTCGCATGCCATTGTAGCGCAGGGCAATGCATCCCTGTCGCGTATACGATACTTTAGTACAGTATAGTGCTAAAGTGCCACGGGGCAAGAGCGCCTGCCAGGCATCACAGAGTCTGCACGTGGGCTCCCCGCGCTTGCGAACACGAAGCCGGGCAGCGAAAACCTTAGGACAATCCTTCGGTGCCACAGGCGGCAGCAGATTCCTATCCGTCAACGCCCTTGGGGTGACGGCAGGCTTCGCGCATCAGGGAAGCAAGGAGCGCAGGGTTGCGGCGCGCTCTTGGTCGAAGCCGCTTGCCAGGGCGGCGTCGTAGGCGGCCTGCACCTGCTCGCTGGTGATGCTCGCGCGCGGCAATGCGGCAAACACCACCGTCAGGTCGGGAGAGCCGGATTGGTCCTGCACGCCATCGGCACTCACGGTGAACACCAGCGGCTGCGGCAGCGCGTAGAGCTCGCCGCTCGACATCAGAGGGCTGGCGGTCACGTACATCGTGTACGAGCCCTCTTCCAGGCTGAGCGGCGAAGACGTCGTGGACAGGTAGTAGTCGAGGTCGATGTCCTTGCCCTGCGCGGTGGTGCCCGCAATGCGCAGCGGGATGGGGCTGTCGGCATCCGCATCGTAGCCTGGCGCCTCCACCTTCACGTGTATCGGCTTGAGGTCGCCTATCAAGACGGGAGCTTCGCCCGACCCCTGTCCTCCCATGAACCACCAAGCACCTGCGCCGACCGCCGCCAGCAGCGCGACCACCAGCAGAACCACCGGAAGCACCGAGCGCGTCGGAACTTCTTGCTTGGGTTGCGCGGGAACCGCAACGGGAACCACCACCTGGACGGGGACGGGCGCCGGTGGAGCAGGCGTGGCGAAGGTGGCGGGCGCCTGATGCGCGAACGGCTGAGACGAACCCGGGATCTGCACGGGGCCGGTGTCGAAACGCAGGTCGTCTCCGAAATCGAGCGCATCGTCGGGCTCGATCACCACGCGTGTGGAATCGTCGGCGCTGTCCTGGCCGATCTCGACCGTCGCATCGTGCAGCCCGACGCACGCATCGCCGTCGATGGGCGCGCCGCATTCGGGGCATGCCCCGTCAAAGCGCTCGCTGTATGCTCCGCAGACCGGGCAGTACATGCATCCTCCTTCGTCCGCATGATTGTACCAAGCAAAGTTTTGAACAGGGGCCTGACCCCTGTTCAAGAGCAACACCGGCATGCAGGTTCTCGGGTAGCCCGCCACCGACCACTGGACTCTGGCCCAACCCCGCCCCATGGGCCCAGACAAGAATTCTTGGCTGATTTCGGGTTTCGTGGCAAGAAAACGAGTTTTTGTCATTCCCGTTGGCGGCAAAAGGGTCTAGAAGTAACGTATAGTATGCATTTGAATCATAAGTGTATACGATTGTATTCAAGTGACCACCAGACAGCATGACCTCGAATGACAAAAACTCGTTTTCTTGCCAACTTTTCGAAAATCAGTCAAGAAACCTGCTTCCAGTCCAGACCGATGACGCATGGCGGTGAATTCCCGGCAACTCCAGGCTCCTGCGTCCTGTTCAAATGCATGCGGTACATGCGGGCGGAGCGCTCGTGCTACCATGATGCGAAACAGAAAGGGCGGTTATGAACATTACGGTGTATTGCGGATCGAGTTTTGGCAAGGATCCGGCGTTTCGCGCATGCGCCAAGGACTTCGGCACCTGGATCGGCGCGCATGGCCACCGGCTGGTCTACGGCGGCAGCCAAGTGGGCCTGATGGGCGTGCTGGCCGACGCGGTGCTCGACGCGGGCGGGAAGGTCACCGGCGTGGAGCCACGCTTCCTGATCGAGCGCGAGCTGCAGCACGACGGACTGGACGAGCTGATCATGGTGGACACCATGGTGGAGCGCATGACCAAGATGATCGAGCTGGGCGACGCCTTCGTGGCCCTGCCCGGCGGCGTGGGCACGCTGGAGGAAATCAGCGAAGTCGCCAGCCGCATCAGGCTCGAGCTCACCGACGCACCCTGCATCTTCCTGAACGCCGCCGGCTACTACGACGATTTCAAACGCTACATGGATCGCATGGCCCGCGAGGGCTTCATCCTGGAGCACGAGTACGCCAAGATCTCGTTCGTCTCTTCCGTCGAAGAGGCGGCAGCCCTGATAGAGCGCTAGAACAGCAGCTTGGTCTTGGCCGGCGAAGTGACGGCCAGCAGCTGCCCGCGCCGGACGCTGTGGGTGACCGGTGCATGCGTGCGCAGCGCCTCGTAGAAGTTCGGGGCGGCCACGATCACGCAGCTGCCCGGCTTGCCCACCTCGATGCCGTACGAATCCTGCAGGTGCAGCGCACGCGCCGCGTTGTGCGTGACGAACCGGTACGAATCCTGCAGCTGGTCGTACCCGGTGAGGTGCGCGGCGTACACGCCCATGAACACCGGGTCGATCATGTCGCCGTTGCCCAGCGGATGCCACGGGTCCTGCAGGTCGTCCTCGCCGAAGGCCACATTCACGCCCGCCTCGGCAAGCTCCTTGACGCGCGTGAGGCCGCGACGCTTCGGGTAGGTGTCGAACCGCCCGCCCAGGTGCATGTTCACGAGCGGGTTGCTGATGATGTTGAGTTGCGCGCGCACCAGCAGCTGGATGAGCTTGCTCGCATAGGCGTCGGGATAGCTTCCCATCGCAGTGGTGTGGCTCGCGGTGACGCGCTCGGCCAGCCCCGTTTCGAGCGCCAACGCCGCCAGCACCTCCAGGTTGCGCGACGCGGGGTCGTCGATCTCGTCGCAATGGACGTCCACCAGCAGGTCGTAGTCGCAGGCGACGTCCATCAGGATGCGCACCGACTCGGCGCCCATGTCGCGCGTGTGCTCGATGTGCGGGCACCCGCCCACGGCATCCACGCCCGCCTCGGCCGCACGGCGCAGCAGAGCTTCCCCATCGGGAAACGACAGGATGCCCTCCTGTGGGAAGGCCACCAGCTGCACGTCGATGAAGTCCGCCACCTCGCGGCGCACCTCCAGCAACGGTTCGAGCGCAGTCAGGTGCGGGTCGGACACGTCCACATGCCCGCGCACGTGCTGGATGCCATGGCTTGCCATCATCCGCAGCGCGCGCATGGCGCGCTCCTTCACGTCGTCGGGCGTCAGACGCGGCTTGTACTCCGAGAAGATGGCGATGCCCTCGAACAGCGTGCCCGACTCGTTCCAGCGGGGCGTGCCCGCCGTCAGGCAGGAATCGAGGTGCACATGGGGCTCGACGAACGGCGGCAGCAGCAGGTTGCCTTCGCCGTCGATCACCTGCTCGCCGTCGGCGGGCAGCAGCAGCGGGGCGATCTCCGAAAACACCCCGCGCTCGATGCGCACGTCACTGGGCTCGGCCGCGTTTTCGATATGCACGTTGCGGATCAGCATGGCATGCCTCCTGTCCGTCGCCCCGACCTGTCCTCGCCCCGGGGTCTCGGCAGGTCGGCTGCCGCCACCCCGGGGGTTGCGATCGGCTATCCCAGCTTCTGGGCGAGCAGCTGGTTGATGACCTTGGGGTTTCCCTGCCCCTTCATCTCTTTCATGCACTGGCCCACGAAGAATCCCAGCAGGCCGGTCTTGCCTCCCTGGTATTCGGCCACCTTGTCGGGGTTGGCGGCCAGCACGGCGTCGACCACGGCTTCGATGGCGCCGGTGTCGGACACCTGCTTCATGCCGCGCTCCTCGACGATGGCCTCGGGGTCCTTGTCCTCGGCGATCACCGCTTCGAGCACTTCCTTGGCCTGCTTGCTCGAGATGGCGTCGCTGGCCTGCAGCTTCACCAGCTGCACCGCGCGTGCAGGCGTGAGCCCGCAGGTTGCCAGATCGAAGCTCTCGTCGGCGTTGATGCGCGCGGCGATGTCGTTGATGATCAGGTTGGCGAGCGGCTTGGCCAGCTCGGTCGTCCCGCCTGCCTGTCGCATGCCCTGCTCGAAGAAATCCGCGGTCGCCGCCTCGTCCACGATGTGGCGGGCGTCGTAGGCGCTCAGACCGTATTCGGCCCGGTAGCGCTTCGCCTTCGCATCGGGCAGCTCGGGCAGTTTGGCGCGCACGTGCTCGATGAACTCGTCGGACAGGTCGTAGGGCGCCAGGTCGGGGTCAGGGAACATCCGGTAGTCGTCTGCCGTCTCCTTCGTGCGCATGACGATGGTGCGCTTGGTCGACGGGTCCCAATGGCGGGTCTCCTGGTAGATGACGCCGCCTTCCTCCAGCACTTCGGCCTGACGGCAGATCTCGTAGGCGAGCGCGTCGTGCAGGGCCTTGAAGCTGTTGATGTTCTGCATCTCGGTCTTCGTGCCGAACTCGGTGGTGCCGCGGCGACGCAGCGAGATGTTGCCGT
>CACXFZ010000254.1 GCA_902767025.1 uncultured Coriobacteriaceae bacterium | reverse complement strand
TGCTCGAAAACGCCGTGCCCATGCGGGCCGTGCGCGTGGGAAGCACGCAGTCGAACATGTCCACGCCCTGCCCCACCGCACGCACGAGCGTCGTGGGATTGCCCACGCCCATCAGGTAGCGCGGCTTGTCCTGCGGCAGGGCGCGCGCCACATCGCCCAGCGTCTCGAACATCGTCTCGTGGCTTTCGCCCACCGAATAGCCGCCGATGCCGAACCCGTCGAAGTCGCGCCCACCCGCTGCCTGGCTCTCGGCGCCGATCTCGGTCAGCTGGCGGATCGACTCCAGGCGCAAGTCCAGGTGCATGCCGCCCTGCACGATGCCGAACAGGGCCTGGTCCGCGCGCGTGTGAGCCGCCAGGCAGCGCTTGGCCCAACGTGCCGAGCGCTCCACCGCCGTGTGCACGAACTCGCGCGTGGCAGGATACGGCGCGCACTGGTCCAGCTGCATGATGATGTCGGCACCCAGCTGCTCCTGGATGACCATGTTGTCTTCGGGCGTCCAGCGGATCTTCGAGCCGTCGTAGATGCTCCTGAACTCCAGGCCGTCCATGTCCAGCTTCAGCGTGTCTTCCAGGCTGAACACCTGGAAACCGCCCGAGTCGGTGAGGATGGGCCCGTCCCAGTGCATGAACTCGTGCAAACCGCCCGCTTCGGCGATCAGGTCGGCGCCGGGACGCAGCGACAGGTGGTAGGTGTTGGCCAGGACCACCTGGGCGCCAATCTCCTCGAGAGTGTCGGGCAGCGTGGCCTTCACGGTTGCCTTCGTGCCCACCGGCATGAACATCGGCGTGCGGAAGGGCCCGTGCGCCGTCTCGAACGTGGCCGCGCGCGCATGGCCCGACTGGGCGTCTATGCGAAAGTCGAACAGGCTCATCGATTGACCTCGATGTCGTGTGCCCCCAGAAGCAGGTCCGTCGCCCGCTCATGCCACCCGCACGCAACCGTGCTCGTGCAAGGCGGCAGCGCTTCGGCCCAGGTGGCGAAGTCGGCCAGCGACCCGTGCTTGACCCGGGAGATGTCGTAGTTGTTGCGGTTGATCATGAAATCGGTGACCAGGTACACGTCCATGCCCAGCTCCAGGCACGACAAATCGTCGCTCGTGTCGTTGCCCACCATCAGGATGCGCGGCGGCTCGGCGCCGGCCAGCAGCGCGTTCTCGCGGTAGTAGGCCACGCTGGGCTTGATCGCGGTGGAGTTGTCGTAGGTGGTGACGCGGTCGAACAAGGCGATGTCGACATTCGCCCAGTTCAGGCGCCATTCCACGCCTTTCAGCGGAAACATCGGCATCGTGCACAGGTACAGCGGGTATCCCTTGCGCTTCAGCGACTCGATTGCCTGGGCCGCCGCGGGGTTGGGCACGACCCCTGCGCCCGCCTGGCCGAAGTCGTGCGTGTAGAAGTCCTCGACGAAGCGTTCCACTCGGGCACGTTGCGCGTCGGTGGGCCCGCCGGGATGCAGCTGTGAGAAGAAGGTGCGCCAGAAGGCGTCGGCGTTCGTGCAATCGGGCTCGTGGTCGCCCATCGCGAGCATGCCGGCGTTCAGCGCGTCGATGAACTCCTCGGCATCGAACCCGGCGCGCGCGGCAGCCACACCCAGCAGCTGGTAATACGCTTCCAGAAACTCGCGGATCTCCATCGGCAGCAGCGTGCCGTCCATGTCGAAGAAAATGGCGTCGTAGGGGCACGCTTCTGCGCTGGCTCGTTGCGATGCTCCCTCGTCTTGGGGCAGGTGCGCGTATGTGCGTGCGGCGGTGGTTTCCATGCGTGCTAGTATAAGGCACGCAGAAAGGGGGCGGCTCTCAGCCATGAAATTGCTACTTCACGCTTGCTGCGGGCCATGCTCGCTGGAGCCCGTGCGCCTGTTGGCGCTGGACGGGCACGACATCACCATCATGTTCGCGAACCCGAACATCCAGCCGCGCAGCGAATACGACCAGCGCCTGGACGTGCTGCGCGACTGGGCGGAGCGGGACGGCATTGCCGTGGTCGAGGCCCCCTACGACGAGGACGCCTGGCGCGACCAGGTGGGCTCGGTCGAGGAAGCGGGCGCACCGCGCGAGGACCGGTGCCGCGCATGCTACGCGCTGCGCCTGGAGCA
>CACXFZ010000253.1 GCA_902767025.1 uncultured Coriobacteriaceae bacterium | reverse complement strand
TGCCGCCCCAGGGCCTGGTGGCGTCGAACCCGCCCTATGGCCATCGCATGGAATCGCCCGAGACCATGCAGCCGGTCTACCGTGCGCTTGCGAGTGCCATCGAAGCGGTGCCCGGGAGCTGGCGCGTGGCGCTGATCACATCCGATGCCGCCATCGACACGGCGCTCGGCCGCACGCCTGCCCAGGTTGTGCCATGCTTCAACGGCCCGATCGAGGCGTCCGTGCGCCTCTACGACAAGGGCGACGCGCCCGCATCCCTCGTGCGCATCGTCTCGCTCGGGGGAGTGGAGCGCGCGGTTCCGGTGGCCGAGCCCAACACGCAGCAGTTCGCCGACCGTGTGCGCAAGGTGGCCAAGGAGCGGGCCCGCTGGGCGCGCAAGGCCGGCGTGACGTGCTACCGCGTCTACGATGCCGACCTGCCCGACTACGCGGTGGCGATCGACCTTTACGCCAGCATCGACGACGGCCTGTTCGCGCGCGTGGCCGAGTACCGCGCACCCCGCGACGTCGACGCCGACCGGGCTGCGCGCAGGCTCTCCGATGCGCTTGCCGTCGTGCCCGCCGTCTTCGACATCGAACCCGACCATGTGCTGTGCAAGGTGCGCCACCAGGACAAGGGCGGCGGCCAGTACCGCGACGCGCGCGGCGCCTCGCGCGTGGTCCACGTGCACGAGTCCGGCCACACTTTCGAGATCGACCTGGGCGGCTATCTGGACACGGGCCTGTTCCTGGACCACCGCCCCACCCGCGAGATGGTGGGCCGGATGGCGCAGGGCACGCGCTTTTTGAACCTGTTCGCCTACACCGGCGCAGCCACCGTCCATGCTGCTGCGGGCGGGGCGGCGGGTACCACCACCGTGGACATGTCGCGCACCTACCTGGAGTGGGCCAAGCGCAACATGGCCGCCAACGGCTTCGATGCACCGCAGCACGCCTACGTGCAAGACGACTGCCTGCAGTGGCTCGCCTCCCAGGCACGCGCGGGAGAGCGCTTCGATTTGGTCTTCTGCGACCCGCCCACGTTCTCGAACTCCAAGCGCATGAACGCGCGTTCCTTCGACGTGCAGCGCGACCACGTCTCGCTGCTCGAAGCCGTCCGCGACATCCTTGCTCCCGACGGCACCATCGTCTTCTCGTGCAACCTGCGCAGCTTCAAGATCGACCTTGCGTCGCTTGCCGAGCGTGGGCTGGAGGCCACCGACATCACCGCTCAGACCATCCCTCACGACTTCGCGCGCACGCCCAAGATCCATTCGTGCTACCTGGTCCGCCGCTCCGTGTGACATCATGCGCACATCGGTGCTATAGTGACGGCATCGATCGGCCTTTGAACAAGGAGGACTTCATGCAGTACGAGATCGTTGGCACGCCGTTTCCGGCAGTCGTGTGCACGTTGCAGCGCGGAGAGCAGATGAAAACCGAAAAGGGTTCGATGATCTGGATGGATCCGTGCATGAGCATGGAGACCACCGGCGGCGGAGTCGGCAAGATGTTCGGCAAGCTGATGTCGGGCGAGTCGATGTTCCAGAACATCTACACGGCGGAATCCGACGGCATCATCGCATTCGGCTCGAGCTTCCCCGGGCAGGTCCTGCCCATCGAAATCAAGCCCGGCCAGGAGTTCATCGCCCAGAAGATGGCCTTCCTTGCCTCCGAGGTGAGCGTCGACATAGCCGTGCACTTCAGCCAGAAGCTGGGCCGCGGGTTCTTCGGCGGCGAGGGCTTCATCATGCAGCGCCTGAGCGGGCAGGGCATGGTCTTTCTGGAGTGCGACGGCTCGCTTGTGAGCTACGAGCTGGCGCCCGGCCAGGAGATGGTCGTCGACACGGGCAACGTGCTGGGCTTCACGGGCAACGTGGCCATGGATGTCGAGCGCATCAAGGGCGTCAAGAACATCGCGTTCGGCGGGGAGGGCATGTTCAACACCAGGCTCACCGGACCCGGCACCATCTACCTGCAGACGATGCCGCTGTCAACCGTCGCCGACGTGATCGCGGCGCACATGCCCGTGCAGAGCTAGCGCACACGCCTCAACTGCTGCAGCTAAATGCACGAGGGCGGACGGCACGAGCCGCCCGCCCTCGTTTCGTGCCGGCAACAGCCACCCACGACGACGCAAGCCCGCCTCGCATCCTCGATGCCGCGGTTGGAAATCTGAGGTAAAAACCGTGAAGCCGGCAAGAAAACGAGTTTTTGTCATTTCAATATGGCTCCTGAGCCATAAAAAGTAACGTATAGTATACATATCTATCTGATATGTATACGATAGTATGCGTTTCGAGCTCTCGTCGCCTCCGAGAGAATGACAAAAACTCGTTTTCTTGCCAGCTTTTCGAAAAACAGCCAAGAAAACTCTCGGCACTGCCGTTTTGCTACAGGCGGCAGGTCCCGTTTGCCCTGTTCGCCACGAAAGAAGCTCCCCGCCGAAGTGCGTTTATTCCACCACTGGTTGATAAGGCCGTGCTTGTGTACACAATATGTTGTTGTTTGAATCGGTGACGTTGTCACCAGTCAAGCCCGCAGCCATTGCGTAGAATGACAAGCCACCACCACGGGACATCCAAGCCAAAGCGCACGTCGTGCGCGCGGCAGCGCATGTACCCGCATCTTCAGGGCAACACAATGCGAGGAGTTACGCACATGGAAATCACGAAACGCAGCGGTGCAGTCGAAGCCTACGATGGCTCCAAGATCGTCAACGCCATCTCGAAGGCATTCGCCGACCAGGGGGTTACCCCGTCCCAGGAAGACCTCGACGGCCTGCTTGCCCTGGTCGAGCAGAAGATGGCCCAGAAGAACGCCCACAGCGTCGAGGCCATCCAGGACCTGGTGGAAGAGTCGCTGATGGAAAAGGGCTTCTTCGCCGAGGCCCGCTGCTACATCCTCTACCGCCACAAGCGCCACGAGCTGCGCGTCGCACGCCGCACGATCGTCGAGGCGTCCTTCGGGCCCGAAACCCAGGGCAACCCCAACGCCGACGCGCTCGATGCCTGCCTGGCCAAGATCCAGAACGACTTCCCCGACGAGGAGTACTCGCTCATCCATCTGTCGGGCAAGCACCGCAGCTCCCTCAAGCCCGACATGACCCCGGCCGAGCGCGCCGATGCGCTCACGCGCGCGGCGGTCGAGCTCACCACCAAGGAAGCCCCCAAATGGGAGTTCATCGGCGCCCGCCTGCTGGCCGTGCAGTTCCATGCCCGCCTGAACGAGGACTGCGCCCAGCGCGGCATCACGTCGTACTACGAGAAGCTGCGCTGGCTCACCGACCAGGACCTGTTCGGCGCCTACATCCTCGAGCACTACACGCGCGCCGAAATCGACAAGGCGGCCACGTTCATGGTCCCCGAGCGCGACGAGCTGTTCACCTACTCGGGCCTGGATCTGCTGCTGTCGCGCTACGTGATCTCCACGCGCCAGCACGTGCCCATGGAATCGCCCCAGGAGATGTTCCTGGGCATCTCGCTGCACCTGGCGATGGAGGAGAAGGCCGACCGCATGGCATGGGTCAAGCGCTTCTACGACATGCTCAGCCAGCTGCAGGTGACCATGGCCACGCCCACGATCTCCAACGCGCGCAAGCCGCACCACCAGCTGTCCAGCTGCTTCATCGACACCGTGCCCGACAGCCTGGACGGCATCTACCGCTCCATCGACAACTTCTCGCAGGTGTCGAAGTTCGGCGGCGGCATGGGCCTGTACTTCGGCAAGGTGCGCGCCACCGGCTCCACGATCCGCGGCTTCGAAGGCGCGGCCGGCGGCGTCATCCGCTGGATCCGCATCGTCAACGACACGGCCGTCGCGGTCGACCAGCTGGGCATGCGCCAGGGCGCCGTGGCCGTCTACCTGGACGTCTGGCACCGCGACCTGCCCGAGTTCCTGCAGCTGCGCACGAACAACGGCGACGACCGCATGAAGGCCCACGACGTGTTCCCGGCCGTGTGCTATCCCGACCTGTTCTGGCGCATGGCGTCGCAGGACCTGGAGCAGGAATGGCACATGATGTGCCCCCACGACATCCAGGCCGTGAAGGGCTACTCGCTCGAGGACTACTTCGGCGAGGAATGGGAAAAGCGCTACCTGGATTGCGTGGCCGACCCGCGCATCGCCAAGCGCACCATGCTGGTGAAGGACGTCGTGCGCCTGGTGCTGAAGAGCGCCGTGGAAACCGGCACGCCGTTCACGTTCAACCGCGACACCGTCAACCGCGCCAACCCCAATGCTCATCGCGGCGTTATCTACTGCTCGAACCTGTGCACTGAAATCGCGCAGAACATGGCACCTATTCAAACCGTGTCCACCGAAGTGGTTACCAAGGCAGGCGATACTGTGGTGGTTACTACCACAAGGCCTGGCGATTTCGTGGTATGCAACCTGGCCAGCTTGTCGTTGGGCCACCTGCCCGTTGAAGACGACGACGTTATGC
>CACXFZ010000252.1 GCA_902767025.1 uncultured Coriobacteriaceae bacterium | reverse complement strand
TCGAAGGTTGTAAAGCTGGCTATGCGCTCGGCTCTGTCGGGCAAGGTGGCCGACGGCGAGCTGGTGGTTGTTGATTCCTTCGGGTTCGACAAGCCTTCCACCAAGCAGGCCAGCGAATGCTTGAAGGCATTGGGCGTGTCGGGTCGTACCACTATTGTGGTTGCTGACGACGACGTGAACAGCTACCTGAGCTTCCGCAACATTCCCCAGGTGGAATGCATCCCTGTTGCCGAGAGCAACACCTACGATTTCGTGAACAACAAGGCGCTTGTGTTCACTTCCGATGCACTTAAGCGCATTGAGGAGGTGCTTGGCTAATGAAGGATCCTCGCAGCATCATCATCCGCCCCATCATCTCGGAGCACAGCTTCGACATGATGAGCGACAACACCTACACTTTTGAGGTGGCTAAGGATGCCAACAAGATCGAGATCGCCCAGGCGGTCGAGGAACTGTTTGACGTCACGGTAGTGAAGGTGAACACGGCTAACGTCAAGGCTAAGCCGAAGCGCGTGCGTTGGGTCACCGGTAAGACGCGCACCTGGAAGAAAGCCATGGTTACCGTCGCAGCTGGCGATTCTATCGAGCTGTACGCTACCAACTAACGTATAAGGGCCTAAACGCCCTGATACGGAATAGCACGCATCCGCTATCGCAAGGACCACGCTTCGGCGTGGTCCTTTCTTTGTCCAATGGGTTGGGGCAGGCGGTTTGGCGCGTGCTAGCGGGTATGGGCGGGGGTGTCGCCGATGTAGAGGCGGAAGAACCAGTTGTGCTTCATGCGCGGCGTGTCCAGCTCGCCTGTGTTCTGCGCCAGCTCGAGGGCGATCTTGCAGATGTCGTCGGCGGCGTTGACGCGCTTGAACAAGTTGGCGCTCACCGCCATCGTCTCCAGGCGCTGGGGCAGCGCATCGAGCGTCGATATCGTGTCGATGAGCTCGCGCGCCGTGGTCACGTGCGTGGCGCAGCCGTGGCTGGTCAGCATCAGCATGTTGATCTTCTCCTGGCCGTATACGCGTCCGATCAGCACCATCGGGGAACCCACGCACAAGCACTCGGTCACCGTAAGGCCGCCGGCCTTGCACAGCACCAGATCGCTGGCGGCCATCAGGGCGGCCATGTCGCTGGTGTAGCCCATCACCGTCACGTTGGTCAGCTGGTAGCGTGCGACGATCGACCTTACCTGCGCCTCGTAGTCGGCGTCCTTGCCGCACACCACCACCAGGTGCATGTTGGGGTGGCTTGCCATGGCCGATAGGGAGTCGTTCACGATCTTGCGCATGTTCACGTAGGGCTGGGGAAGGTGCGCGCCCGCCAGGCACACGGCCAGCGTGCAATCCTGCGGGATGCCCAGCTCGGCCCGGGTGGCATCCCGGTCGTGCTCGTTGCGGAAGTCCTGGCGCGTGGGGATGCCCGTGATTCGGATGCGCGACTCGGGTATCTTGCGCGCACGCAGCGTTTCGGCCATCGATTCCGTTCCCACGCAGAACACGTCGGTTTCCTTGTGCGGCCACAGGCCCTCCGTTTCGTAGTCGGTGGGAACCGACACGATGGGGAAGTCCAGGTTGCACATGGCGCGAGCGCCGGCCGACAGGTTGGCGCCCTGGATGTGCGTGGCGATGACGGCCAGCGGCTTGACGTGTCCAATGAACCGCGTGTACTTGCGCCACAGGATGTAGTTCAGGAAGGTGCCACCGCCCCAGAGCAGCCGCCCCGTGAAGGTGAAGCGCCAGGTTATGTCGTAGTAGGGGCGCGTGATGCCGGTGAACATGCTCGCCGTCTTGTTGCCGTCGAATTCGTGCTCGCCCCAGGACAGCACGTCGATGACGGCGATCTTCGTTTCGGGGTCCATCGGCGACCCGTCGGGGAAGGCGGGCTTTCCCGAATCCCTCAGCCGCTCGAGCGCTTGCGCGATGCCGATGGCCGCACTGCGATGCCCGCTTCCCACCGAGGCGTGTACCACCAGGATGGTGGGATGCTTTGGCTCGTAGGTGTCGCGAAACGTACCCATGCGCCGTCCCGACAGCTCCTCGTCGAGTGCCCAGGCCTCTTTGTTCTTGCGTGCCTTCAGCAGCTTGTTGAAGTCATCGAGCATGCGCTCGCCCCGCTCAACAGGGGTCAGAGGAGCGTTCGCAGCTTCGCTAGGCACG
>CACXFZ010000251.1 GCA_902767025.1 uncultured Coriobacteriaceae bacterium | reverse complement strand
CTCGTGGGCGCACCGTGCCCGGCGGCTCCCCTCGACCTGCGGCGCGGCTTCGCTTCGCTGGCCGCGCTTTTGCCTGGCGGAACCTGCGAGTGGGGTGGGGCTGCGGGTTCGGTGGACCTGGGCCGCGGCATCGCTTCGCTCGCCGCTATTTTGCCGACGCTTCATCGAGACGACTCGTTTACCCCTCGTGAACGAACCGCTTTACCAATCCATTACTTGGCCGATGGATTCGTGCGAGAGGAAGTCGGCTTGGTTGTCCAGCGGGGTGGCGCTCTTGTTCACCAGCGCCAGCGTGTCGCCGCGGAAGTACTGCACGAAGCTCGCCGCGGGGTAGACCACCAGGCTCGTTCCGGCCACGATGAGCATGTCGGCTTTGCTGATCTCGTCGATGGTGCGCTCGATCACCTGGCCGTCGAGGGGTTCCTCGTAGAGCACCACGTCGGGCTTGATGATGCCGCCGCAGTCGCAACGCGGCACGCCCGTGCTTTCGGTGATGGCGTCCAGTCCGTACGCGCGCCCGCAGTCCATGCAGAAGTTGCGCTGCACGCCGCCGTGGAGCTCCAGCACGTTCTTGCTGCCGGCGGCCTGGTGCAGGCCGTCGATGTTCTGCGTGATCACGGCCGACAGCTTGCCGTCGGCTTCCAGCTGCGCGAGCTTGCGGTGCGCGGCGTTGGGCTGTGCGTCGGCGAAGATCATCTTGCTGCGGTAGAACTCGTAGAAGCCCTCGGTATGCTGCATGAAGAAGCTGTGCGACACCATCGTTTCGGGCGGGTAGGGGTACTCCTGCGAGAACACGCCGTCGGCGCTGCGGAAGTCGGGGATGCCGCTTTCGGTGGACACGCCCGCCCCTCCGAAGAAGACGATGCGGTAGTGCTCGTCGACCAGTTCCTTCATCCGCTTGCGGTCGTGCAGCGCCTGCTCGGAAATCTCCATGGTACGTCCCCTTCCGTGGATGGCCGCCTTGCCCGGCCTTCGTCTAGAAGAACATCGCCTTGATGCCGATCGCAATCAGAATCAGCCCGCCCACGACTTGCGCGCGGGCGCCCAGTGCGGCGCCGAACCTGCGGCCGATCGCCAGCATGGCCAGGCACAAGGCGAATGTGCATGCGCCAATGATACCCGCATCCACAAAGACCGGCTCGTTGGTGGCCGCGAACGTCACGCCAACGGCCAAAGCGTCGATGCTGGTGGCAACCGCCTGCAGCAGCAGCGTGGGCACGCCGATGCTGGTGCTGCCCTTCACCATGCCTTCGCCCTCGTCGTCGTGCAGCCCGTCCCAGATCATCTTCGAACCGATCACGCCCAGGATGCCAAGCGCGATGATGCCGGCGTAGGCCTCGACGAAATGCTGCGCGAGCGTGCCGGCGAAATAGCCCGCGACGGGCATGAGGCCCTGGAACAGGCCGAAGGCCACGGGCATGCTCAGCGCCCAGCCGCGCGACAGGCGGGGGTTGGCGATCATCGTGGCGATGGTGACGCTCATCGCGTCGGCCGAAAGCGCGATGCCAATCAGTATGACTTCTGCAATGCCGATGGGATCCTCCTTGCTCGGTGCAAGCATACCTTACTTTGCGCGTGTGGAAGACCTGTTCTTCTGTGTGTCCACGTCACGGAAAAGCAGGCGGGTCGTGTTACCATGCGATTTATGAATTACGTGATTACTTTTCTTGAAGGCGTCATCACCTTCATCTCGCCGTGCCTGCTGCCGTTGCTGCCGGTGTACGTGGCATTCTTCGCCGGCGGCGTGGGCGAAGGCGGCGAGGAAACCGAAGAGGCCAGCGCCCAGCGCTTGCGCTCCACCATCGTCTCCGCATTGGGGTTCGTCGTGGGGTTCAGCCTCCTGTTCACCGCGATGGGCGCGTTCGCCGGGGCCCTGGGAGGGTTCTTCCAGCAGCATCAGACGGTGCTCAACGTCGTCTGCGGCGTCATCGTCATCATCATGGGCCTGAGCTTCATGGGCGTGCTGAAGATCCCCCTGTTGCAGCGCACGGCCCGGCTGGACGCTCAGGTGACATCCCGCGGATTCTTCCCTTCGGTGCTGTTCGGCTGCATCTTCGCCATCGGCTGGACGCCGTGTGTCGGGGCGTTTCTGGCATCGGCCCTCTCGCTGGCGGCCACCACGGGTTCGGCGACGCAGGGCGTGCTTCTGCTCCTGTCCTATTCGCTGGGGCTGGGTGTGCCGTTCTTCATCGCCGCAGTGCTCATCGACCGGCTCGAGAACGCGTTCGGCTGGGTGAAGCAGCACTACACGGTCATCAACTACGTTTGCGGCGGCCTGCTGGTTGTGGTGGGCGTGCTGATGGCCACGGGATATCTGGGCGTGTGGCTGGGGGCGCTCTCGCGCATGGCCATCGCCGGCGTGGGGTAATCGACGCAGGCAACCTGCAAGGCAAGGAGCATGGCAATGAACAGCAAAAAGGGCGTGGCAGTGGCGATTATCGTGCTCGTGGCCGTGATAGCGTTGGCGGCGGTGGCCTACAACGTGCTGGCCGCGAACCGTCCTGCAGCCCAGGTTGACAGCAGCGCGGCCAAGGAGCAGGCGGACAAGCTCGTCGAATCCAAGACGGACGCGAGCAGCGCGAGCTCGTCGGCGGCGCAGGGCAGCGCCGGGTCGCTTGACATGGACGTGCTCGACTTTACGGTGTTCGACCAGTCGGGCAACCAGGTCAAGCTCTCGTCGATGAAGGGCAAGCCCACGGTGCTCAGCTTCTGGGCCACGTGGTGTCCGCCGT
>CACXFZ010000250.1 GCA_902767025.1 uncultured Coriobacteriaceae bacterium | reverse complement strand
GGCAGGGATTCGAACCCTGGTAGCCGGGAGTGCCGGCTAAACGGTTTTCGAGACCGCCGCATTCAACCGCTCTGCCACCCTTCCAAATGGGCAAAGCAGGATATTAGCAGTTTTGTCTCCCGTTAACAAACGAAATGTGCAAACCGACACAGCAACCCACAAAGCCTGCAGCTCGAGCGGGTGCAAAGGCGGGAAGGCCGTGGCATGCACAGCCTTCCCGCAGGGGCTTACGCCGTGAAGTACGCCACGCCGCCTTCGATCAGCGGCTGGTAGGTGTAGTCGGGGATGTTGCGGTAGCAGCCCGCGCTCACGCGCTCGGAGTGCCCCATCTTGCCCAGCACGCGCCCATCCGGGCTGGTGATGCCCTCGATGGCCCACACGCTGCCGTTCGGGTTGGCATCCAGCGACATCGACGGCGTGCCGTTCTCGTCCACGTACTGGGTGGCGATCTGCCCGGCGCCTTGCAGCTGTACAAGCAGCTCGTCGCCTGCCACGAAGCGGCCCTCGCCATGGCTGATGGGCACGGAGTGCACGTCGCCCGTCTTGCATTGGGACAGCCAGGGCGAGAGCGTGGATGCCACGCGCGTGCGCACGATCTTGCTCTGGTGGCGTCCGATGCGGTTGAAGGTGAGCGTGGGGCAATCCTCGTCCATCGGGCGGATGTCGCCGTACGGCACCAGGCCCAGCTTGACCAGCGCCTGGAACCCGTTGCAGATGCCCAGGATCAGCCCGTCGCCGGCGAGCAGCTCGCGCACGGCGTCGGTCATCTCGGGCGCGCGGAAGAACGACGTGATCAGCTTGGCGCTGCCGTCCGGCTCGTCGCCGCCGGAAAAACCGCCGGGGATCATCAGGATGTTCGATGCGCGGATCAGCCCCGCCAGCTCGCGGGCGCTGTCGCTGACTGCCTCGGGCGACAGGTTGTTCACCACGTAGACGCGCGCATCCGCACCTGCGCGCTCGAAGGCCGCAGCCGTGTCGTACTCGCAGTTCGTGCCGGGGAACACCGGGATGATCACCTGGGGGCGTGCGCTGCCGGCAACCGAGGGCGCGCGGGTCGCGGCCGGAGCCTCGGACGGCTCGCCATAGGGGACGTCCGCTTCGGCCTCGTCGGCATCGCGGTAGGGGAACACCGGCTCGAGCACGTCCTCCCATGCCTGCTGCATGCGCGCCAGGTCGATGGTCTCGGCCGCCAGCTTCCAGGTGTAGTCGGCCGTGGTCGTGCCGATCTCCTCCACGTACACGGTGTCGGTGCCCGCGGGCACGGGAGCGCCGTCGGCCAGCTCCAGCATGAAGCTGCCGTAGGCCGCCACGAACAGCTGCTCGGGGTCTTTGATCTTGTCGAAGTCCAGGCCGATGCCGTTGCCCACGCACATCTTGAACAGCTCGTCGGCCGAGCTGGCATAGCCGCAGGTGCCGGCTGCGAGCACTTCGCCGCGCGCGATCATGCCCTGGACGGTGTCCAGCGTGTCGACCAGGCTCTGCGGCTGCGGGCGCATCGTGCCTTCCTCGTAGAGCGGGGCAACCAGCACGACCCGGCTTCCCGCCTGCTTGAACTCGGGACTGACGATGTCGTCCACATGCCCGGTGCCCACCGCGAAGCTCACGAGCGTGGGCGGCACGTCCAGATCTTCGAAGCTGCCGCTCATGGAATCCTTGCCGCCGATGGCGCCCACGCCCAGGTCCACCTGAGCCATCAACGCGCCCAGCACGGCGGCCACGGGCTTGCCCCAACGCTCAGGGTCGGTGCGCAGCTTTTCGAAGTACTCCTGGAACGTCAGGTACATCGTGTCGCGCGCAAAGCCGGTGGCAACGAGCTTCGAGACGCTCTCGACGACGGCGAGGTAGGCGCCCGTGAAGGGGTCGGCCGAGCTCAGGTAGGGGTTGAAGCCCCACGCCATGC
This sequence comes from uncultured Coriobacteriaceae bacterium, assembly GCA_902767025.1. GTDB lineage: Bacteria > Actinomycetota > Coriobacteriia > Coriobacteriales > Eggerthellaceae > CACXMZ01. The sequence goes on along the minus strand of CACXFZ010000250.1, from coordinate 827 downwards.
CCGACACGCTCGTGGTCTCGCCGATCACGGGGAACTTGGCCACCATCGCGCATGCGGGGGTCAGCTGGCGCGTGCCGCCGAAGGGCATCAGCACGCTGCCGGCGCCGATGGTGGAGTCGAACCGCTCCACCAGGCCCTTCTTGCTGCAGGCGTTCAGGTCGCAGACCACGGCGCGCACGCGCTCTTCGAACGAGGTGTTCAGGCGGGCGGCGGGGGTCGTCGCGTTCAGGGGCTCGGCTGCCGCGCACACGGCCGTGCACGACTTCGGCGCCCCGTTGCTGGCCAGGAACTCGCGGCTCACGTCCACGATCACGTCGCCGCGCCATACCATGCGTACGCGCGGCTCTTCGGTGACCGTGGCGACCGGCGTGGCCTCCAGGTTCTCCTCGCGCGCGAGCCCCAGGAAGCTGTCCACGTCCTGGGGCGCCAGCGCCACCGCCATGCGCTCCTGCGATTCGCTGATGGCAAGCTCGGTGCCGTCCAGGCCGTCGTATTTCTTGGGAACCTTGTCGAGCTCGATGAACAGCCCGTCGGCAAGCTCGCCGATGGCCACGCTCACGCCGCCTGCGCCGAAGTCGTTGCAGCGTTTGATCATCTGGCAGGCGTCCTGGCGGCGGAAGAGGCGCTGGATCTTGCGCTCGACCGGGGCGTTGCCCTTCTGCACCTCGGCACCGCAGCTCTCCAGGCTTTCCAGCTTGTGCGCCTTCGACGAGCCGGTGGCGCCGCCGATGCCGTCGCGGCCGGTGCGACCGCCCAGCAGCACGATGACATCGCCCGGAGTCGGGCACTCGCGACGCACGTTCTTCTGCGGCGTCGCGCCCACCACG
>CACXFZ010000249.1 GCA_902767025.1 uncultured Coriobacteriaceae bacterium | reverse complement strand
TCGCCGCGCTGGCTGCCTGGCGGAACCTGCGAGGTGGGGGTGGGCTGCAAGTTCCTTCGACCTGGGGCGGCCCGAATGTCCTGTGTAATCGAACCTGTGTGCAGTTTTGAGCAGGGGTATGTTCTGCGGCGGCAAAAATGAGCCTCTTACCAGGCGAATCGTCTACATCTGCCCCATTCTTGGGTATACTACGATTAGTTTTGTACATATGCACAGTAATGTGGGTATGAGGGAGGAGCGGTGATTGCATGAGTGCCAAGCGTTTGACCATGAAGGCCCAGCTGACCCGCTCGTCGTTGGTGGTGGCGGCAGCTGCCGTGCTGCGTTCCGAAGGCCCCACCGCCGTCACCTACCGTCACGTGGCCGAGCAGGCCAAGGCAGCTTCTTCGTCGGTGGGCTACTACTTCGACTCCATTGACGACCTGCTGCGCGAAGCAGCCGAGTTCAACATGCGCCTGTGGGCGCAGCGCGCCGAAAAGGCGGCGACGGAGGCAGAGGCCCTGTCCAAGGAGGACGCCGCCGAAAACATCGTCGAGCTGCTGCTGAGGGCTTGCCTTCCCGAGGACCTGGTCGTTCCGCCCGCCCATTACGAGCAGCTGATCAAGGCGGCCCAGTCCGACGTGGTCATCATGGCGTACCGCCAGGGCCGCGACCGGCTCGACGCCGCCATTTCGCGCATCGTCAACCACGCGGGCATCGACGTGAACCCGCGCCTGGTCGTCGCCGTGGTCGACGGCGCAGCGGTCATGAGCATTTCGGAAGGCTATCCGGTGCGCGACACGGCGCGCTCGCTGGTGGCGGAGCTTCTGCAGGACTAAACATAAGCTGCGGCGTCTTCCCGCACGCTTCCTTCCTTGTGCGATAATTTCACGAAACGCTTCAGGAAGGAAGACCATGATCAACACGTACATGCAGGCGCTCGGCGACGAGCCATCGGCCATCCGCGAGCTGTTCGCCTACGGCTTGCAGAGGAAAGAGCAGATCGGCGCCGACAACGTTTTCGACTTCAGCCTGGGCAATCCCAGCATCCCCGCTCCCCAGAAGGTGAGCGACCTGCTCTGCGAGATGGCGCAACTGCCGCCGCAGCAGGTGCACGGGTACACACCCGCCGCTGGGCTCCCCAGTGTGCGCCAGGCGATTGCCGATTCCCTGAATAGGCGCTTCGGCGAAGACTACACGGCCGGCAACCTGTATCTGACGTGCGGGGCGGCGGCGTCGCTGAGCATCACGCTGAAGGCGCTGCTCGAGCCGGGCGACGAAGTCATCGTGATCGCCCCCTTCTTCCCCGAGTACTCCGTGTGGGTGGAATGCCATGGCGGCACGCTCGTGCCGGTGCAGGCGCGTCCGGACGATTTCCAGATCGACGTCGACGCCGTCGCGCAGGCCATCACGCCGCACACCAAAGCGATCATCTTGAACTCGCCGAACAACCCCGTCGGCGTGGTCTACACCCGTCCGGTGCTCGAGGAGCTGGCGGCCATGTTGCGCGCGCGCACGGAGCAGACGGCACGTCCGATCTTCCTGATTTCCGACGAGCCGTACCGCGAGCTGGTCTACGGAAGCGTCGAGCCCGCGTGGATCCCCGGTATCTATTCCAACACCATCGTGTGCTACTCGTGGTCCAAGTCGCTCTCGCTTCCCGGCGAGCGCATCGGATACGTCCTGGTTCCCGGCAGCGTCGACGGGTTCGAGCGCGTCTACGCCGCCGTCAACGGCGCGGGCAGGGCGCTCGGGTTCGTGTGCGCACCGGTCATGTTCCAGCGCATCATCGAGCGCTGTGCCGACGAGGCGGTGAACATCGCGGCGTACGAGGCGAACCGCAAGGCGCTCTGCGCCGTCATGGACCAGGCGGGATTCGACTACATCGCGCCCGACGGCGCGTTCTACCTGTGGGTGCGTTCCCCCGAGTCCGACGCCCAGGCGTTTTCCGACCGTGCCAAGGAGCACGAGCTGCTGGTGGTGCCCTCCGACAGTTTCGGCGTGGGCGGTTGGATCCGGCTGGGGTACTGTGTGGACGAGCAGGTGATCGCGCGTTCGGCCGAGCCGTTCAAGGCGCTTGCGGCAGAGTACGGGCTGAATCCCCGGTAAGCGAAGGAGTTGCACTGGCATGGAAGTCGAAGCCCTGGAATCCCCCCTCATCATCGACGGACGCCCCATGGGCGAAGAACCCGAAGCCGAAGAGGCCGAGTCCCCGATTGCGGTGATCGCGGCCGTTGTGGCCAACATCCTCATCGGCGTGGTCAAGTTCATCGCCGCCGCCATCTCGGGCAGTTCGGCGATGTTCTCGGAAGGCATCCACTCGTTCGTGGACTCGGGCAACGGCCTGCTCATCCTGCTGGGCATCAAGCTGGCCGAACGGCCCGCCGACGACGTCCATCCCTTCGGGCATGGCAAGGAGCTCTACTTCTGGACGATGGTGGTGTCTATCCTGATCTTCGCGCTGGGCGGCGGCATGTCCATCTGGGAAGGCGTGCGCGCGCTGCAGGAAGTGGGTCCCGACACCCAGCTGGGCGATCCCACGATGGCCTACATCATCCTGGGCATCTCGGCGGTCATCGAAGGCGCATCGCTCACCATCGCCCTTAAGCAGTTCAACCGTGCGCGCGGCACGACGAAGCCGTTCCAGTTCATCAGGGAAGCGAAGGACCCGTCGCTGTTCACCGTGGTGTTGGAAGACAGCGCCGCCGAATCGGGTCTGATCGTCGCCTTCCTGGGCGTGTTCCTGGGCCACTTGTTCAACAACCCCTACCTGGACGGCATCGCCGCCGTCGTCATCGGCCTGCTCCTGTGCACGGTGGCCATCCTGCTGCTGCGCGAGACGAAGGGCCTGCTGGTGGGCGAGGGCATGAACCCCGGCGAGGTCGCCGAAATCCAGCGCATCGTGGAAGCAGAGGGGGCCGTGGTCGGCTGTGGGCGCGTGCTCACGCTCTACATGGGGCCGCACAGCCTGCTCATCGCCGTCGATGCCAGTTTCGATCCGGCATGCACGTCGGATGAGGTGCTGCACGCGATCGACCGGATCGAGGCGGCCATCGTGCAGCGCTTCCCCCAAACCTCGCGCGTGTTCATCGAGGCCGAGGGATTGAGCCAGGTGCGCGCGCAGCGGCATGAGCTCGAAGGCGATGCGTCCGCGATTCCGCCCGAGGCGCAGCCTGCCCAAGGTTAGCCGGATGGAGAAGCCCTGCCCGATCGCCCGGGAATGCGGTGCGTGTGCGCGCATCCACACCCCCTACGACCAACAGCTCGCCGCCAAGCAGGCGTTGGTCGAAGAGCTGTTCGACGACGTGGCCGACGAGGCGTGCGTGCTCAGCCCCATCGCAGGGATGGACGATCCCTGGCGCTTCCGCAACAAGATAGCCTCCCCGTTCGCGCCCGCGAAAAGGCGCGGCCGTGCGAAGGCGGGCGGTCCGGCCATCCTGTGCGGGATGTACGCGCCGGGCACGCACCGGATCGTCGAGGTTGTGTCCTGCCCGGTCGAGCACGAATGCGGGCGCCGGATCGTCCAGGCGGTGCGCGGAATCATGCGCAAGCACGGCATGCAGGCATACGACGAAGACGCCCAAACCGGGTTCGTGCGCTATGTGCTCGTGCGCGTCGCGCATGCAAGCGGCGAGGTCCTGGTCACGGTGGTCACCGCGCAACGCGAATTCCCCGGCGCGAAGGGCTTCGCGCGCGAGCTGGTGCGCCGTTGCCCCGAAGTCACCACGGTGGTGCAAAACGTCAACGGGCGCGCGACCAACGCCATCCTGGGTTCAGAAGAGCATGTGCTCTACGGCCCGGGGTTCATCATCGACCAACTGTGCGGGCTCAGCTTCCGCATCAGCTCGCAGAGCTTCTACCAGGTGAATCCGCAGCAAGCCGACGTGCTCTACCACCGGGCGGTGGAGTTGGCCGGCGGCACGGGACAGGGCGCGGGAAGTGCGGTCGAACCGCTGATCGTGGACGCCTACTGCGGCACGGGCACGATCGGCCTGGTGGATGCGGCGGCGTTTCCGCATGCGCGCATCGTCGGAGTGGAGAAGGTGGCCAGTGCGGTCAAGGACGCCCGCCAGAACGCCGCGCACAACGGCATCCAGAACGCGGAATTCCACGCCCAGGATGCGGGGGAGTACCTGGCGCGCCTGGCAGCGGAAGGCTGCGTGCCCGACGTGCTGTTCCTGGACCCGCCCCGCGCGGGCGCAAGCGAGCAGTTCCTGCAGGCCGTGGCCGCATGCAAGCCGCAGCGCGTCGTCTACATCTCGTGCAACCCGCACACACAGGTGCGCGACGTGCGCAT
>CACXFZ010000248.1 GCA_902767025.1 uncultured Coriobacteriaceae bacterium | reverse complement strand
CTTTGGCAACATCATCGGTCTGGGCAGCTATCGCTTGGCGGAAAAGTACGGCCATCCCGAGCTGTCGATGTCGGTGAAGAAGCAGGAGATGCCTGCTTACGACGGTCGCGCCATCCAGGGCATCGGCCTTGAATACGCTACGTCCAACCGTGGTGGTTGCCACGTGCGCGGTTACATGATCAGCCCCGAAGTGCTGGGTATCCCGCTGAAGATGGACCCGCTGGAGACCGAAGGCAAGGGCGCGCTGCTCAAGACCTTCCAGGACCTGACGGCCCTGTGCGACTCCACCGGCATCTGCCTGTTCACCACCTTCGGCATCGGCCTGCCCGAGATCGCCGGCCAGTACCGCGAGGCCGTGGGCTCGACGGAGACCGACGAAGAAATCCTGCTCAAGGGCGAGCGCATCTGGAACCTGGAGAAGCGCTTCAACATGGAGGCCGGCGTGGAAAAGGACACCCTGCCGCCGCGTCTGCTGCGCGAGGCGCTGCCTTCCGGTCCTGCGAAGGGCAAGGTCAGCCAGCTGCAGACCATGCTTGCCGACTACTACGCGGCACGCAACTGGACGGCTGATGGCATCCCGACCGACGAAAAGCTTGCCGAGCTGAGCCTCGACTAAGCATACGCTTGCATACAATAGGCATGGCTGGGGAAGCCTGGCCATGCCTAGCCTGTTGAAACGGGAGTGCTTATGCAACTGAAATTCTTCGCCACCTACCGCCAGATATCCGGATGCAAGGCATGCACGGTCGACGCGCCCGCAACGGTGCTCGACCTGCTCCACCAGGTATCGCAGCGCTGGCCGGAGTTTCGCAGCCTGGTACTCGACGAGCAGGGCGCCGACCGCGGCAAGGACGTCATCATCCTGGTGAACGGGCGCCATATCGAGCACCTCGACGGCATCCACACGAAGCTGACCGACGAAGACACGGTAGTGCTCACCCCCGTCGTTGCAGGCGGATAGAGCGCACACGGCGCTCAAGACGGGTCTTCCGTTCAACCGTAGAAGAAAAGAGGGATTCGATGACCGAACAAGACAAGTCGTCGGTGATCAAGGACATCATCGAAGCCTATCCTGCCGACCGGCGCTTCGCCCTAGCTGCCCTGCAGGATATGCAGCACGAATTCAACTACATCCCCGAAGAGGGCCTGGGCCAGCTGGCCGACTACCTGGGTTGTCCCCAGGCCCAGCTGTACTCGATGGCCACGTTCTACAAGGCGCTGTCGCTCACGCCCAAGGGCGAGCACATCGTGAAGATCTGCAACGGCACGGCATGCCACCTGCGCGGGTCGATGAACCTGGCGACCGCCTTGAAGAAGGAGCTGGGCATCGACCCCGGCCAAACATGCGAAGACGGCAGCTTCAGCGTCGAGTTGGTGAACTGCCTGGGCTCGTGCGCGCTGGCTCCCGTCATGCTGGTCGACGGCGTCTACCACAACAAGCTGAGGGTGGAGCAGGTGCCCGGCATCATCGACAGCTACCGCGCCAAAGGGGGTGCACAGAATGACTAGGCGGACGGAAAAGATCCTGGTGTGCTGCGGCACGGGCTGCATCGCCAACGGCGCCCTGGACGTGGCAGGCGCCATCGAAGCCGAAGTGGCTGCCCGCGGCCTCGACGTCGAAGTCGTCAACGTGGTGCGCACAGGCTGCTCGGGCGAATGCGAGCAGGGTCCCGTGGTGCGCTTGATGCCGCGCGACACCATGTACTACCGCGTCAAGGAATCCGATGCGGCAGCCATCATCGACTCGCTCGAGGGCGACCCGGTCGAAAAGCTGCTGCTCAAGAAGGACGGCGAGCGCGTCGAGCACATGGACGACAACCCCTTCTACGCCCTGCAGCACAAAGTGGTGCTCAAGGACGTGGGCGTCATCGACCCGCTGTCTCTGGACGACTACATCGCCCACGGCGGTTACGAAGGCCTGAAGCGCGCGCTGACCATGACCCCCGAACAGATCATCGACGAAGTGGACAAGAGCGGTTTGCGCGGCAAGGGCGGCGCGGGCTTTCCCACGGGGCGCAAATGGCGCACCGCCGCCGGCTACGACGTGTTCCCGAAGTACATCGTCTGCAACGGCGACGAGGGCGACCCGGGCGCGTTCATGGACGGTTCCACGATGGAGGGCTGCCCCCATGCCGTGATCGAAGGCATGATCATTGGCGCGCTTGCCATCGGCGCCGAAGAGGGCGTCCTCTACATCCGCGACGAATACGCGCTTGCGCGCGACCATATACAGCATGCCATCGACGACGCGTACCAAGCAGGCATCCTCGGCGAAGCCATTCTGGGTTCAGGCCACAGGTTGGACCTCTCTATAGTGCGCGGTGGCGGTGCTTTTGTATGCGGCGAATCCACGGCGCTCATGGCATCGATCGAAGGTAGGGTGGGCGAACCACGCGCCAAGTACATTCGAAGTGTGCAGCGCGGCCTGTTCGACCATCCGACGGTGCTGAACAACGTGGAAACGCTGGCCTCCATCCCCACCATCCTGCGCGACGGCGGCGAAGCCTACGCGCAGATTGGCACGGACAATTCCAAGGGCACGAAAGTGTTCGCCATGGTGGGCAAGGTCAAGCATACGGGACTGGTGGAAGTCCCCATGGGCACCACGCTGCGCACGCTCATCTACGACATCGGCGGCGGCATCATCGACGACCGCCCCTTCAAGGCCATCCAGACCGGCGGGCCTTCGGGCGGCTGCATTCCCGAGGAGCTGCTCGACTTGCCCGTGGACTTCGACACGCTCACCGAGTATGGCGCCATGATGGGCTCGGGTGGCATGATCGTGATGGACGACCGCTCCTGCATGGTTGAGGTTGCGCGCTATTACGTCGACTTCCTGTGCGAGGAAAGTTGCGGCAAATGCACGCCGTGCCGTGAAGGCCTGCGCCAGATGCGCGCAATCCTGACCGACATCTGCGAAGGGCGTGGAAAACAGGGCGACATCGAGCTGCTCGAACG
>CACXFZ010000247.1 GCA_902767025.1 uncultured Coriobacteriaceae bacterium | reverse complement strand
TGAGGAAGAAGTCAAGACGTCCCGTCGCATCGCCATCGTGTGGGTCATCATCTCGATGTTCAGCGCCGTCATGATCGGCCTTATCGGCCGTGCGATCATGCCCGCCCAACTGCTTACCCAGTCGGCTGCCGAGAGTATCTTCATCGTGCTCGCCCAGGTCATGCTTCCGTCGTTCTTCTGCGGCTTGGTCGTGTCGGGCATTCTGGCAGCCTCGATGTCGAGCGCATCCAGCTACCTGCTCATCACCGGTTCGTCCGTTGCCGAGAACATCTTCCGCGGGTTGTTCAAGAAGAATGCAACCGACGAGCAGGTTCTCATCGTCAGCCGCATCACCCTGGCGGCCGTGTTGCTCTTCGGCATCATGGTGGCCTGGGACGAGAACTCCGTCATCTTCACGGTCGTGTCCTACGCCTGGGCCGGCCTGGGCGCCAGCTTCGGCCCGCTGACGCTGTTCAGCCTGTACTGGAGGCGCCTGACCAAGCAGGGCGCCATCGCCGGCATGGTCACCGGTGCTGCCATGGTTTTGATCTGGCACAACCTGATCAAGCCGCTGGGCGGCGTGTTCGGCATCTACGAGCTGCTGCCCGCCTTCCTGTGCGGCTGCATCGCCATCGTCGTGGTCTCGCTGCTCACCAAGGAGCCCGACGATTCGGTTCTCTACGAATTCGACCATTACATGGACGACGACCTGGTCGTCGAGCGCGACATCGAGAAGACGCTGGAAGACAGCCTGCTCATCGACGACGTCGACACCCACACGATGGCCATAGCGGGCGACTAGACAAGGATCAGCGATGCTCGACGGGATGGATGCCAACGCACGCAACGAGGAACTGATGGCGCAGCAGGAAGCGTACCGCGCGTTCCAGGCGCAGAACCTGAAGCTCAACATGGCGCGCGGCAAGCCCGCCGCTGCGCAGACCGACCTGTCGCGCCCCCTGCTCGACGTGCTCGGCCATGATGCCGACCTTGCCGCATCCGACGGCACCGATTGCGGCAACTACGGCTGCCTGGAGGGCATCCCCGAGGCGCGCGCGCTGATGGGCACCATGCTCGACGCCGACCCCGCAGACGTGATCGTCGGCGGCGGGTCCAGCCTGAACCTGATGTACGACGCGCTGGCACGCCATTGGATGTTCGGCGCACACACCGAAAGCGGCACGACTGCTCCCTGGTCGACGCTCGACGAGGTGAAGTGGCTCTGCCCCGTCCCCGGATACGACCGCCACTTCACGCTGCTCGAGGCGTTCGGGATCACGATGGTCACCATGGAGCAGGACGAGAACGGCCCCGTGTTCGACGACCGGATTCGCGAGCTCGTGGCCAACGACCCCACCGTCAAGGGCATCTGGTGCGTGCCGCAGTACTCCAACCCCACCGGCATCACCTACAGCGACGAGGTCGTGGCCTACCTGGCCTCGATGACCTGCGCCGCCGAGGACTTCCGCATCTTCTGGGACAACGCCTACAGCGTCCACCACCTCTACGATGACGAAGGCAAGCGCGACCACGTGGCCGACATCGGGCGCGCGTGCGATAAGGCGGGACACCCGCACCGCTTCGTGAAGTTCGCGTCCACCAGCAAGGTCACCTTCCCGGGTGCGGGCATTTCGGGCCTGGCTTCCTCGCCCGAGAACATCGATTGGATCAAGGCGCGCATGAACGCGCAGACGATCGGGGCCGACAAGCTCAACCAGCTGCGCCATGCCCGCTTCCTTCCCACACCCGAGGCGCTCGATGCGCACATGCGCAAGCACGCCCGGATCATCGAGCCGAAGTTCGCCTGCGTGCTGCGCATCCTGCGCGAAGAGCTCGACGGCTGGGGATGCAGCTGGAACGAGCCGAACGGCGGCTACTTCATCTGCTACACGGGTCCTGCCGGCACGGCCAAGCGCACGGTTCAGCTCGCCAAGGAAGGCGGCGTGGTCCTGACGCAGGCGGGGGCGACGCATCCCCATGGCAACGACCCGGACGACGCCGTGATCAGGATAGCCCCTACCCTGCCGCCGCTCGACGAGCTCGAGCAGGCCATGCGCGTGTTCGCCTGCTGCGCAAAGATGGCGATTTTACAACGTTAGGGAAGCTTCACCAATCACCCAAACCTATAAGATACAATTACCGCCCTCAGTGTTAAGCAGAAATAGAAACGAGGAAGACCTGACATGGCCAGTTTCCCTTACGCCATTCTCACGGATTCGAGCTGCAACCTGCCCGAGAGCATCATCGAGGAGAACGAACTCGAGATTCTGTCGCTGCGTTTCATGAGCGATGGCAAGGAATTCGTCAGCTACACCAGGAGCGAGCAGACCGACCTGCGTGCTTTTTTCAACATGATGCGCGAGGGCAAGGTGTTCACCACCAGCCTGCCCTACCAGCAGATATCGATGGACACGATCCGCGCCATCTTCGAATCCGGCCAGGACTTGCTCTACATCGGCTTTTCCAGCGGCCTGTCGGGCACCTACGAGGCAACCGAGGCGCTGGTTTCCAACATCGCCCGCGACTTCCCCGAGCGCAAGGCCTACTGCGTTGACACGCGCGGCGCATCGCTGGGCGAAGGCCTGCTGGTCATGTACGCCTGCGACATGCGCAGGGAAGGCAAGTCCATCGAGGAAGTCCATTCATGGATCGAGGGCAACCGCTTCAACCTGGCGCACTGGTTCACCGTCGACGATCTGATGTACCTGTACCGAGGCGGTCGCGTGTCGCGCACGAGCGCCACGGCTGCCAACGTGCTCAGCATCAAGCCGGTGCTGCACATGGACAACCCGGGGCACCTGATTCCGATGGAGAAGGTGCGCGGGCGCAAGCGCTCCATCAAGGCGCTGTTCGAGCACATGAAGCAGACCTACGACCCGTCGTACGGACCGCAGTACGTGGGCATCAGCCACGGCGACTGCGCCGAGGACATGGAGCTTCTGAAGAGCATGATCGCCGCAGAGCCCAGTTTCGAAGTCACCGACTTCGTCGTGAACTACATCGACCCGGTGATCGGCGCCCATTCCGGCCCGGGCACGCTGGCGCTGTTCTACCTGGCTACCAGCAGGAACTAAAACGCGCATACGCCCTGCTGTGGGCAAACGCAACTGCGGACGCAGGAGAGGCTCCAGGGAATAGGGACACTAACGTCGCGCAGTCGCGCCTGCCTTGGTCGGCCAGCTTCTATCCTGCAACCACCAGATGCCACTGTGAAAACGCAGGATGAACATGGGCGCATCGCGCATCGCCCCTACTGGCTCGATTGCCAACGTACCACAGCCGAAACGCGCTTAGTTGTCCTACCCTGGCAACCGCCCGCCTGCCATTTGCCTGCAGGCGACAGGCGACCACCCACCGCCCCTCTACTGGAAGCGCAGGGACTCCACGGGGTCGAGCTTGGCGGCGCGGCGCGCAGGCCCTATGCCGAAGACGATGCCGATGACCACGCAGATGCCGATGGACATGATGACGGTGTCAGCCGCCACCACGGGCTTGATCGCCATGCCCTGCGTGCCGAGGGCGCTCAGCGAAAACGCACCAATCGCCGCCAGGCCCCAGGCTATCAGGAAGCCGAGCGCGAACCCGATGATGCCTCCCACCAGGCACACCGCCACCGATTCGAGCAGG
>CACXFZ010000246.1 GCA_902767025.1 uncultured Coriobacteriaceae bacterium | reverse complement strand
GCTGTCGCTGGCGACCTCGGCGACACCCACGTATCGGACATCGCGCAGCCCCACAGTAACCGTGCGTTCACCCGACCAATCTTCGGGAACAGGCAGCGCCACGGCATACACAGCCTTTTTGCCAGGAGCCAACTCGAACTCATCGAGCCCGACCCCTTTCTCGAACACGGACAGGACACTGTCCTGCGTACCGCCTGCACCCGAGTTGGCCTTACTGGCATCCTCACCCAAGGTGAGTATCTTTGCTCCTCCCTCGGCATGCGGCACACTAGCGCGCGCGACAACCGTGCGAGACGCGGGATACGTGCTCCGATTGTCCGCGGGCACTGCCACGGTATTGACTGTTTCGCCCGTGCGCAAGGCCGTCTTCGTAATCGGCGTCGTGCTAAGCAAAGCCTCGTCGCCCGGCTCCATCCCCTCGGGTGGATTCCACACCGAAACCTGGCGCGTCTCTTCCGTGAATTCAATCTTGCCCGATGACACCTCGTTGCCCTGCTCGTCGATCAGCGTCGCTGTAGCACCCTTTATGTGCGTGTTGCCGTCGTTGCGGATGACCAGCAGGAAGTGCACGTAGTCGCCCGCCGATACAAGCGGCGTCAACAGCTCCGCGTCCGTGATAGTCGGACACACCACCGAGGGAACCGATGTGTACCAGATCGACGCCTTGCTGTTCGCAAAGTCGGTAATCTCGGTGCAGAAGAACGCCATGGCACGCAGGTGTTCCTTCACTGCGGTCAGCGACTCTATCGGGTGGTCGACATGGCAGAACACGTAGGGGTCGCAGAACACGCCGTTCTGGAGCTTGCTGGCCATAATGCGGTTGTCCTTGAAGGATACCTTCTTCGGTTTCCCGTCCTCGTCGAATTCCGTCTCGCCCTGACCGTTACGATTCGAGGGGAAATACACATAGATACCCTCGGGGTCGATGCCCAGAGAGTCGACATCGATGTCGAAGGACCCAAGTTCGGCAATGTTGAGCAGGCCCTCATCGGACGCGGGTGCGGGCACTACGTTTACCAGGCGCTTGTTGTGCGTGGCCAGGAAACCGTTGTGGCCAACGCCCGGCCATGGGGTCAGGTGGGTAATCAAGCCCTCGAAGACACCCTTCACCTGAGTGGTGCCCACGCGCGGAGTCTTGCTTGCCACGCTGACAGGAACATAGGCACAGGTGCTGCCCGTCGTACCGCGTGCAATCAGATGCAGGTCAAAAGTGTTTTCCGGATACGCAAAATCGCCCGGCAATAGCGACATATCGTGAACCGTGGAATCCGGCAAAACGGCAGACTCCTGGTCGCACAATACGATGCCTTCGTCGCAGGCGAAGCCCACTCCTAGGGCAACACGGGCGTCGGCAGATTGCAGCAAGCCGTCCTCGCCCGTAGACGAACGGTGCATCCACGCAAAAGCGGCGCTCGAGCTGTTGCCTGCGCCGTATTGACCCTCAAGACGCAGAATACGCGGGCAGAAGAATACGTTTCGCACGCCCTCTTCGGAATTGTTGGGCGCGTGCCACGTGAACGAGCGCCATTGGCCTACGCCGTACGCGGCGGTCAGGCTGCACTCGAGATAGGTGAAGTACATGTTCTCGTAGCTATCGGGCACCGCATCCAGGGATTCGCGCTTGTCCGAAAGCAGGAGGATGCTCAGCTTCTTCCCGTCACGCGAGATAGACATGTCGAAGTCGTAATCGTAGAGATCATCGCGCGAAACGCCATCGATGCCCGTAGCAAACTGCACCGTCCTGGGGGAAGAGAGGGTCCAGCGGTACTCATGCTGGTAGACCAGCTGTGTACGCACCTGCCCGTCGACCTCCACGCTGGCGATACGGAAGATGAACTTGGCTTCTCCGCCATCGTCTTCCAGGTAATGCGCCTTCACACGCGCATCCGAGAACATGTCTTTAACGATGTTGTCATCGTTTGCGGGCTTCACGCCGCCGAACTGCTCGTGAATGCCTGCGATGGTCTTCCCTTCCGGAACGCGGAAGCCTATGGGCTCCTTGACGACCTGCTCGTCCCAGAACAAGCCCTCCGTGAGCGCTGTATCCCACGGATACAACCGTGCTCCAACAAAACTGTCGGAGGCGGCAATCTTTTGCACCTGCCCCAGATCGTAGGTCGGTGATTCTGCGTTCCCGCCAGTCAGACGCAGCTCGTTGCTCTTCAAAAGCTCGGCCGCCGTAACAGGTGCGGCGTCCTCAATCACGGCCGTCCACATGCGATCCTTGCCATCGCTGGCAAGCTGCGCATCCGTCCGCAGAGGGGAATAGCTGCCATCGACCAGCTTGAACCAGCCTGGATCCTCCGCAGGGGCAGGCTCGCCCTGCATAAGCACCTGGTCGCGGTAGTTGTCGTAGAAGCGCGGCTCGTTGTAGTTCCAAAGTTTCTGCGTCCACTTCGCAAGGAAGAGCTGAACCTCGACGCCAGCGTATCCCACCAAACCCACAATACGATGCGGCTTGCCGTCTGAGCTCGATCCGATGAAGTACGAGATCGAGGCGTAGCCGCGCATGCCGACGGCAAAGAAGCCGGGAATGCCCGCGCCTACCGAGCACACAGGCGAGAGGGTGAAGGTGAACGAGCTGCCCGTATTGGTTAGGTCCCAG
>CACXFZ010000245.1 GCA_902767025.1 uncultured Coriobacteriaceae bacterium | reverse complement strand
CTGGAGCTGCCGGGAATTCACCGCCATGCGTCATCGGTCTGGACTGGAAGCGGGATTCTTGACTGTTTTTCGAAAAGTTGGCAAGAAAACGAGTTTTTGTCATCCAGGGTCATGCTGTTTGGTGCTCACATGAATACAATCGTATACATTTATTAGTAAGATGCATACTATACGTTACTTTTAGATCCTTTTGCCGCCAACGGGAATGACAAAAACTCGTTTTTCTGCCACGAAACCCGAAATCAGCCAAGAATTCTTGGGCTGGGGCCCGTGGGGCGGGGTGCGGGCGGGGCTAGGCCAGGGTCCAGTGGTCGGTGGTGGACTGCTCGAGGACCTGCGTGTCGAGGTCGCAGCCAAGACCGTGCTTGTGGCCCTCGGGGTTGATCTGGATTGCGCCATCCACGGACTCGAAGCGCGGGTCGCAGATGCAGGTCGTTTGTCGGATTCTCCGGCTCCCATGAACCTGCACAGCGGCCTTGCTGCGCTCGCCGCGTGCCTGGCGGAACCTGCATGAGTGACTCAATTGCTTTATGTAAGTTGGTCGTTTTGTGCGGTTGCACATAAAGGTGCGAAACCCCTGATGGAGTGCGTGGTTGGGAGTTGTGCAGTTACTCTGGCGCATACGGGCGGGGTGTAAGCCCTATGCTAGAATTGCACATTGCAACATTGGACTGTTTCGAAGGTACTTGTGTATGGGACTCATGGATTGGTTCAACGGTGGAATGGCCTCGTCCTACGACATGGCCATCGACCTGGGAACTGCCAACACATTGGTAGCCATTACGGGTGAGGGCATCGTCATCAACGAGCCTTCCGTGGTCGCTATCGAGAAGAGCACGCACCGTGTGCTCGCCGTGGGGCACGAAGCCAAGAACATGATCAACCACACGCCCGACGCCTTCAGCGCCGAGCATCCGCTGCACGACGGCGTCATCGCCGACTACGACGTGACCGAGGCAATGCTTTCGGCCTTCATCAACAAGGCGGCCGAGCGCAAGTACCCCTGGCAGCCGAAGCCGCGCATCGTGGTGTGCATCCCGTGCGGTGCCACCAGCGTGGAGAAGCGCGCCGTGTTCGAAGCGACCATCCAGGCGGGTGCGCGACAGGCGTACCTGATCGAAGAACCCATGGCCGCGGCTATGGGCGCCGATCTGCCGGTCACCGAGCCCACGGGCTCGATGGTGGTCGACATCGGCGGCGGCACCACCGAGGTTGCCGTCATCAGCCTGGGAGGCATCGTCACCAGCAGCTCGCTGCGTCTGGCGGGCAACCGCATGGACGAGGCGATTGCCATGTACCTGCGCGATCTGCTGGGCATCAAGATCGGCGAGCGCACGGCCGAGGTCATCAAGATCAAGATCGGCTCCATCCTCCCGTTCGAAGACGGGCGCGAGCGCGACATGATCATCAGCGGCCAGGACGTGATAACCGAGCTGCCCAAAGAGGTGACCATCCAGTCGGAGGACGTGCGTGCAAGCCTGCAGGCCCCCATCGACGAGATGGTGTTGCACATCAAGGAAACATTCAAGAAGACCAACCCCGACCTCGCCAGCGACATCATCCAGAACGGCATCCTGCTCACTGGCGGCGGCGGCCTGCTTTCCGGCTTGGACCAGTACCTTACCCAGAAGCTCGAAATCCCGGTTTGGGTGAGCGAAACGGCCCTGACCAACGTGGTGACGGGATGCCTGCGGGTGCTCGAAACCCCTACCGCGCTGAAGCAGACCCTGATGCGTTCACGCTAAGGGAGTGCGTGCCGTTATGGCGCTGAACTTCAAACAAGGATCGCCCGCACGTTCCTACACCGTGCTGGTGCTGCTGTTGGCAATCTCGATTGCCTGCATGGTCCTGTACTCGCGCGAAGACGGTGAAGGCCCGCTGCACTCGATGCAATCGACGGTGTCCGGCCTGTTCTCGCCGGTGCTTGCGGCGTCGGGCGGCATCTCGTCTGTCGAAGACACCATCGCCTCGGCGGTCGAAGACGCAACGGCCACGCCTGAGACGGTGACGGCCCTGCGCGAGCAGAATCAGGAACTGCGCTCGACCATCGCCCAGCTCGAAGAGTACCGCCAGGAAGCCGAACGGCTGCAGGGCACCTTCAAACTCACCAGCGCTTACGACGCGAAGACGGTCACCGGCCGCGTGCTGTCGCGCTCGATGGACCCCTGGAACATGGTCGTGACCATCGACAAGGGAAGCAACGACGGCATCCGCTCGGGCCTTCCCGTGCTGGGTTCGTCGGGCCTGGTGGGCCAGGTGGTGTCGACCACTCCGTTCACATCCGACGTGCGCCTGCTCGCCGACCCGCAGTCCGGCGTGGCCGTGATGGTGCAGTCGACCCGCGACGAGGGCATCGTTCGCGGCAACCTGGACGGGCTGCTCTACCTGGAAAACGTCGACGACGACGCCGAAGTGAAGGTCGGCGACGTCATCATCACGTCCGGTTTGGGCGGCGGCTTCTTCCGCGGCATCATCGTGGGCACGGTGGTGAAGGTGGACGGCGAGCCTGGCTCGAGCAAGTTCGAAGTGGTGGTCGAGCCCAACGCGTCGGCCAAGGCCTACGAGGAGATCACGGTCATCACGTCGATGGATTCGGACAAAGCCGAAGAGTACGCCGACAAGGTTGCCGAAGAGAAGGAACGCGAGGAATCGGAGTCCAGCTCCTCGAGCTCGTCGAGCAGCAAGCAGGACGACGATAACCAATCGCAGGACGGCAACGCGAACAGCGCGTACGACGCATACGGCTCCTATGGCGGCTACGACGCGTCGGGCAACGTTTCCTACTACGACCCGTACGGTTACTACGACGCGTACGGCAACTACATCAGCTACGACGCGTACGGCTACGGGGGTGGCGGCTATGTTTAGCAACAACCTCATGGTGGCCATCGGCGGTTTGGCGGCCGTGCTGCTGCAGGTGCTTGTCGCCCCCAACATCGCCATCTTCCATGCCATCCCCAACGTGCTGGTGGTCTACACCCTGCTCATCGCGATGCTTGTGCCCGGGCAGCACTTCGTGCTCGCCTTCGTGCTGGGCATGCTCAGCGACCTTCTGGGATACGGCCCGGTCGGCGCCATGCCGCTGCTGCTGATCGTCGCATCCGCGCTGGCATCCCGCGTGCACATGGCGTTCGACAACGGCACGGTGTTCATCCCCCTGGTGGTGCTGGCCGTGTCCATCATCCTGGTCGAGGTGCTCTACGCGTTCATAGCCGTCGGTGCCGCCGGCGTCGACCCGATGGACGCCTTCATCTACCGCGCCCTTCCGTGCACGCTGTACAACTGCGTGCTGGGGTTGGCCCTGTACCCCTTCATGTGGCGCCTGTTCGGCAAACGCGAGCCCCAGCTGGGCTCGGTCATGCCCGGCCCGCATCTGCAATAGGGGGCGCCGCGCATGCTTGTCGCAATCCTCGCGGGCGTGGCCACGCTGGTGATCACCATCCTGGCCATCTTCCTGTTCAT
>CACXFZ010000244.1 GCA_902767025.1 uncultured Coriobacteriaceae bacterium | reverse complement strand
GGCAAGCCGCAGTTCCGCATCGAGGCCATGGAGCAGTACAAGGCCCAGCGCCCGCCGATGGATGACGACCTGCGCGTGCAGTTCCCCCTGATCGAGCAGGTGCTCGAGTCGCTTTCCATCCCCGTGGTCAAGGTCAAGGGGTGGGAAGGCGACGACATCCTGGGAACGGTGGCCGCGCGCGGCGAGCAGGCCGACATGGACGTGCTGCTGGTGACCGGCGACAAGGACGCATGCCAGCTGGCCAGCGAGCGCACGCGCATCGTGAACACCAAGAAGGGCATCTCGGACGTGGTGGTCTACGACCCCGAAGGCGTGCGCGAGCGCTACGGCGTGCTGCCCGACCAGATTCCCGACTTCCTGGGGCTGATGGGCGATTCGTCCGACAACATCCCGGGCGTCCCCGGCATCGGCGAGAAGACCGCCGCCAAGCTGCTGCAGCAGTACGGGCACATCGAGGACATCTACGAGCACATCGACGAGCTGAAGGGCAAGCAGCAGCAGAACCTGGTGGAGAACAAGGACGCGGCGTTCCTGTCGCGCGAGATAGCAACGATCGTGCGCGACCTCGATTTCGAACTGGATCTGGACGAGGCGGCGTTTCCCGCGTTCGACCCGCAGGCGGTGCAGGACGCCTTCGACGCCTTGGGCATGAAGGCCCATCTGGCGAAGGTGCTGTCGCTGGTGGGGGCGAGCGCGTCGAGCGCGAAGCTGGAACTGCCCTGGGAGGGGTATGCAACCGGCGACGAGGCGGCGCGTGCGTGTGCTTCGATGATCGCCGATGCGGCCAAGGGCTCGCGTCCCTTGGGGGTGTCCTTCGTGCAGCTTGCGCAGGAGTCGCTCTTCGACGCCCCGGTGAAGGTGGCGGTTGCGAACGGCGAGCGGGCCGTGCTGCTCGAAGGCGACGTTGCCCTCGAGCACGTGGCGCAGGTGGTGGGCAGCGCGCCGTTTGCCGCCCTCGACGTGAAGGCGCTGCTCGGCCTGGTCTACCCGCCCGACGAGGGCATGCAGGCCCTGGTGGACGAGCAGACTGTCTTCGATGCGCGGTTCTTCGACGTCTCCCTGGCATCTTACGTGCTCGATTCGGGCGCGTCCGACTACACGATCGCCCACGTGGTCGAGCAGTTCCTGAACGCGGCGCTGCCCGAAGGCGGCTCCGACGACGATGACCTGGTCATTCAGGCGGCTGCGCTTGCCGCGGTGTGCGACCCGCTGCGCAAGGCCCTGGAAGACGACGGCACGGACGCCGTCTACGACGACATCGACGCGCCGCTGGTGCCGGTGCTCGCGATGATGGAGCGCACCGGCGCACCGCTCGATGCGAAGACGCTGGGAGCGCTGGGAGACAAGACGCAGGCCGAGCTCGACGAGCTGGTGGCGCGGATCCACGAGAGCGCGGGCGAGGAGTTCAACATCGATTCGCCCAAGCAGGTGGGCCATATCCTGTTCGAGGTCGTGGGGCTCAAGCCCCGCAAGAAGACCACGCGCGGCTATTCCACCGACGCCCAGGTGCTCTCCGAGCTGGAAAGCGAGCACGAGCTGCCCGGCATGATCTTGAACTACCGCGAGCTGGCCAAGATCAAGGGCACCTACATCGACGCGCTGCCCAAGATGCGCGGCCAGGACGGCAGGTTGCACACCTCGTTCAACGAGACGGTCACCACCACCGGCAGGCTGAGCTCGAGCAACCCCAATCTGCAGAACATTCCGGTGCGCACCGACTTCGGCCGCCATATCCGCGAGTGCTTCGTCCCCTTCGACGACACCCACGTGTTCGTGTCGGCAGACTACAGCCAGATCGAGCTGCGCTTGCTGGCGCACCTGTCGGGCGATGAGCACCTGGTGGACGCGTTCAACTCCGGCGCCGACTTCCATGCGGCCACGGCCGCGCGCGTGTTCGGCGTGCCCGTCGAGGAGGTGAGCCCGGAGATGCGCAGCCGCGCGAAGGCGGTGAACTTCGGCATCGTCTACGGCCAGCAGGCCTTCGGCTTGAGCCAGAGCCTGAAGATCCCCTTCGGCGAGGCGCAGGAGATGATCGACCGCTACTTCGAGGCGTACCCCGGCGTGCGTGCGTATTTGGACGAAGTGGTCGCGCAGGCCAAGGAGGACGGGTTCGCGGTCACGATGTTCGGGCGCAAGCGCCACATACCGGAACTGCGCGCCTCCAACGCGCAACAGCGGGCTTTCGGGGAGCGCACCGCGATGAACCATCCGATGCAGGGCAGCGCCGCCGACATCATCAAGCTTGCCATGCGCACAGCCGCCGTGCGCCTGCGCCAGGAATACCCCCAGGCCAAGCTGATGCTGCAAGTGCACGACGAGCTGGACCTGTCGGTGCCCGCCGACCAGGTCGAGGGCGTGTCGCAGCTGCTTGGCGAGGCGATGAGCGGGGTCGTGGAGCTGAAGGTCCCGCTGGTGGTGGACGTGAGCAGCGGCGCCACCTGGGCCGAGGCGCACTAGGCCAGGCGGGGAAGCGCAGGACGCATGGTGGACTCGGTGCCCACAGCACAACGGGACGAGACGCAGCGCAACGCGCGTTCCTGGCTTGGCATGACCGGCTGGATGCTGCTGGCGGCCGTTGCCGCCCTGCCGCTGGCCCAATCGTTTTTCGAGGTCACCAACGCCGTGTGGAGCCCGATCGCGTTCGGGGCCACCTTGGCGGTGTCGTTCGTCGTGGTCGTGGCAGGAGCGGGCATGTGGCTGCGTGCAGGGGCGGGCACGCGCGTTGCGTTGTGCGTCTACGCGGTTGCCTGCGCCGTCACGGCACTGCTCGGCGGGCGGGTCGTGCGCACCGAGTGGTACTACTTCGGCCACTACGAGGACAACTACATGGGCGAGTTCGCCATATCCGACGTCTACTGGACGCTCGCCTTCGCCCTGCTGATGCTGATGATCGCCCTGTCGGCGATGCGCGCCTACGATTTCCTGGCCGGGCGGTTCGCACCCCCTGCCGCCGCGCGCGCCCAAGGCTTGTCGTCGGGGCGCCATGGGCCGGTGCGCCCGGTGCGCCGCCAGCCGCTCGTGTTCGTGCTCGCCTGGCTCGGCACCTTCGCCTGCTGGCTGCCGTACCTGCTGGCGTATTACCCCGGGGCCATCTACGAGGACTCGATCGTGTCGATCGAGCAGGCGTTGGGCATGCGCGATCTGAACGACCATCATCCCGTGCCCTACACGCTGTTCATCGGGCTGTGCCTGCGCGTGGGCAATGCGCTGGGCAGCTACCAGTTGGGTTGTGCCATCTACACCGTCGTGCAGATGCTGGCGGTTGCCGCAGTGGCCGCCTACCTGGTCGTGTGGCTGCGCCGCCACGGCATCTCCCGCGTGGTGCTCGCGCTCGTGT
Source organism: uncultured Coriobacteriaceae bacterium (assembly GCA_902767025.1). Classification (GTDB taxonomy): domain Bacteria; phylum Actinomycetota; class Coriobacteriia; order Coriobacteriales; family Eggerthellaceae; genus CACXMZ01. The sequence continues at coordinate 838 of CACXFZ010000244.1, read as the reverse complement.
GGGCCTACTTCGCGCTGCTTCCGATCTTCGCCCTGCATGCCATCAGCATGTGGAAGGACGCCCCGTACGCCGCCGTGCTGCTGCTGTTCGCCCTGGCCCTGTTCGACGTCGCCGAATCGCGCGGGGCGGTGCTGCACAAGCCGACATTCTGCGTGAAGCTGGCGGCGATCACGCTGGGCGTGTGCTTCATCCGCAACAACGGCGTGTACGTGTCGGGCGCGTGCTGGCTGGTGCTGGCGCTCGCCTACGGCTTCAGGCGCGCGGGCGACCCAGGCAAAGCGCCCGAGAATCCCCAGGAGCCCCAGGAGCCGTCAGGGGAGGGGCAGGGCAGCTCGCCTGCGATCCCGCGTCCACGGCGCCTGGTGGCGTTCATGCTCGTGGGCGCATGCTGCCTGGGAGCCTATGCCGCCATCACCGGGCCGGGCTATGCAGCGGCGGGCATTCCGCGCGTGCCGGTGGAATCGTACGGGGTGCCGCTGCAGCAGGCCAGCGCCGTGGTGGTCTACGACGGCCAGATGACCGACGAGCAGCGCGATTTCATGGACACGCTGCTGCCGCTGGAAAGGTATGCCGAAGTGTACAAGCCCTGCAGCGTGGACGGCGTGAAATGGGCGCGCGGCTTCGACACCGCGTTTTTCAACGAGCACCAGCGCGAGTTCTTGCAGGTGTGGGCCGAGATGATGGTGCCCAACGCGAGGATCTACCTGGACGCCTACGTGCTGGAGACCTACGAGTACTGGTCTATCGGTGACGTCCAGCGCAACGGCCACATCGACGGCGTGAACACCAAGGCCACGCAGGAAGAGCTGGGCATCGTCGAGGAGAACCTGCTCGAGCG
>CACXFZ010000243.1 GCA_902767025.1 uncultured Coriobacteriaceae bacterium | reverse complement strand
GCGCCGCCAGCTGATGTACTTCGTGGACGAGACCTCGCTGCTCGAGGACGCCTCGAAGCGCCAGAAGGACCGCGACATCGGCCAGGGGAGCATCTTCGACATGTTCGACGACGGGTGCGTCGAATGTTCGATGGACGCGCCGCCGCCCGACGGGGTCGAATGGGACAGGCGCACCAAGCTGGCCAACGAGAAGAGCATCCTGGGCATCTACGTGTCGGACCACCCGCTGGCCCCGTACGCCTACGAGCTGTCGAAGGTGACCAAGTTCCATCTGGGCGATCTGGCGGAGCGCGAGCGCGAAATCCGCAACGCCACGTTCGCGGGCATGGTGTCGGCCGTGGTGACCAAGCTCACCCGCACCGGCAAGCGCATGGCCACGTTCACGCTGGAGGACACGACCGGTGCGGTCGAGGCCATCTGCTTCAACTACGACAAGTTCCGCGACCTCATCGTCGAAGACGCCGTGGTTACGGTGAAGGGCAAGTACGAGATCGGCGACCGCGGCAACCAGCTGATCGCCTACGAGGTGGGCAACCTCGAGCTGCACTCCAGCGAGTCGGGCGCGCTTCCGCGCACGATGGTGCTGCGCGTGCCGCAGGGCGACCTCGCCTCCGACTCGATGCAGCAGCTCACGCAGATCTTCAAACGCTATCCCGGCCAGGACGGCGCGGTGCTCTACGTCATGCAGTCCGACGGGCGCAAGTTCCGCGCCGAGCTGCCCTTGACGGTGGATTCGCGCAACGACGACTTGTGCACGGAGCTCGACCGCCTGTTCGGCCGGCGCGTGTGGAACATCCCTGCATGATGCGTCCGGCCCGCCACGCGGGCCGAGTGCGAGGAGGATTCGTGGACCAAGCAACCATCACGCTTTCGGTCGAGCTGTCCTACCAGGGCGCGCCGTTCCACGGGTTCGCGCGGCAGGAGGGGCTGGACACGGTGCAGGGCTGCGTGGAAGATGCGCTTCAAGTGCTGTTCAGGCGCCCCGTGGAAACCGTGTGCGCAGGCAGGACCGATGCGGGGGTGCATGCGCGCGGCCAGGTGGTGTCCTTCGAGCTCGATGCGTGCGAGGTCGAAGCGCGCGGCCTGCCGGCGATCGCCCGGTCGCTCAACGCGCTCACCCCGCCCAGCATCGGCATCCGCGGCATCCAGGAGCGCCCTGCGGGGTTTTCCGCACGCTTCGACGCGCAATCGCGCGAATACCGCTATTTCCTGAGCACCCAGCCGGTGCCGCCGCTGGTGATGCGCGACTTCTGCTGGCACATGCCCGGCGAGTTGGATATCGCAGCGATGAACCACGCCGCCGCCTACCTGATCGGCGAGCACGATTTCAAGAGCTTTTGCCTGGCGGCGTCGGCGCAGGGCAAGTCGACGACCCGCTGCGTGCTCGAGCTGACGGTCGATCCGGTGGAAATCGCCGGCGACGAACTGGTGTGCATGCGCGTCGTGGGCACGGCGTTTCTGCATTCGATGGTGCGTACGATGGCGGGCACGCTGGCGATGGTGGGGCGCGGGCTGCGCGAGCCGTCATGGGTGCAGCAGGTGCTTCAGGCGCGCACCCGCGAAGCCGCAGGTCAGACGGCACCTGCCCAGGGCCTGGTGTTCTGGAAAGTTGAGTATTGACCATTTGCGGAGTAAGCTATGCTCCGACGAGCAAGGAGCTGGCTTATGATCAAATGGAAGCGCGAAAAGAGCGACAAGAACCCGAAAGAGGCAGTCGGGCAGCAGGAATGCGCGGCAGCGGAGCGCGAGATCGCCCGCGAGGCGGAACAGCTGGTGGCGCAGAAGAAGGCGTTCGACGAATTGTCGTGGGGGCGCGTGGAGGCCATCGCCAAGCAGCTTGCCGCATCCGAGGTTTCCGATCAAAGCCGCATCGAGCTGGCTGACGAGCTTGCGCTTATCGCATCGGCCAACGGCGCCGTGGCCAAGACGCTCGAAGTACCGCAGGCCCAGGACCTGGTAGACGAGGTCGACCGGCGCAAGGCAGCCCGCGAAGAAGAGCGCAAGCAGCTGGAACGCGAGCAGGCCGAGCAGGCGGAAAAGGAACAGCAGGCCGCGCAAGCCGAGCCCAACCAGCCCGAACAGGCCGCAGAAGAGTCGGCGAAACCAGAACAACCCGCGCAGGAGCAGCCCGAACCGGCGGTCGATGCCGAACCTGAGCAGGCCGAGCAAGCCGCCGACGAGAAGCAAGCCGAAAAGCCTCAAGACGAGCAGCCCGCTTCTGCCGAGCAGAAACAGGCGCCAGTCGAGGACAAAGCCGAGGCGGCTCGGGAAGACGCGCAGGACGGGAAGAAGCCTTCTGGCGAGCAGGCGGGCAAACCCGATAGGCTCCGCGGCTCCGGCCCTGCGCATGCCAAGCCCGAACCTGAGTCGTCCAGCGCTTTGGTACCTGCTCCCACGTTCGACGCGAGCGCACTGCCCGAATGGGCGCGCGGCACGGAAGGCTCCGACCAGGAGGCGCTCAATGCGTTCTTCTCGGGCGACGACGACAAGGACAAGGGCAGGACCGGCAGGATTCCCGTGGTCATCCCACGTGGCGAGACGGGCACGCTGCCAGTGCTTGACGAACAGGGCAAGGTCAAAGCGGGCGGCAGCGGCAACACCGCGGATCAAGCCGAAAAGGCCGACGGCCCCGATCTGGCGGGCTTCGACAAGATGGCTTCGTCGGGAGAACCCGTGGAGGTCGAGCAGGGCGCGGCCGAAACTCCGAAGAAGAAGGAATCGTGGTCCGAGCGCCGCAAGCGCAGGCGCGAGCAGAAGGAAGCCCAGGACAAGGCCCGCAAGGCAAAGGAGCATGCCGCCGCGCGGGACATGGAAGAGAAACTGCGGGCAGCCCAGGAGCAGGCGCGCCTGGAAGCCGAGGCGCGTCAGAAGGCCAAGGCCGAAGCCGAGGCCGCCGAAAAAGCCAAGCAGGCTGCCAAGGAAGAGGAACGCGCCCGCTTGGAGGCGGCGCGCAAGGCCATCGAGCAGCTGAAGGCCGAAGAGGAGGAGAAGGCGCGTCTGGCCGAGCAGGCCGAAGAGGAAGAGCGTGCCCGCGCCGCCCAGGCCAAGGCTGCCGAGGAGGCCCGTAAGGCCGACAAGGCCATGCGCGACGAACAGCGTGCGGTCAAGGAGCGGGAACGCGCCCAGGACGAGGGCGATGCGCAAGACGAGCTCGATGCCGCGGCGCATGCGCTTGCCGAGGAAGCCGAGCAGGCTGCCAAGGACGGCAAGGAGCAGCCCAAGATCGACTTCGCCACCTTCCGCAACGTGTACACGTCGCGCGACGGCAGCATTGCCTTGTACGAAGACGCCGACGGCCACATCACGGCGGTGAACACGAACCGGCTGGCTTAAACGCCGGGCAGGATCGGCCCGTAACCACATGCAAAGCCCCAGGCGCGCATGGTTTGCATCCTGAAAAGGTGCAGACGGATGCGCATGGCCGTTTTGGCGCCCCATTTGGGCAAAAAGGCACCACCTGCGGCGCATTTGCAGGTATACTTCCCTTCGTTGCAAGACACGGAGGAGACATCTATGGCACAACACGCAAAAGGGCAAGTCCAGGTAGTGGAGGCTGACACCCCTCAGCGTTCGACCTGGTCTGGCAAATGGGGATTCATCCTGGCGGCTGCGGCAAGCGCCGTCGGCCTGGGAAACATGTGGCGCTTCCCGTACTTGGCGGCCAAGTACGGCGGCGGCATCTTCCTGCTCACCTACATCGTCCTGGTGGTCACGTTCGGCTTCGCGTTGATGATGGCCGAAACGGCCCTGGGCCGCAAGACGGGCCAGAGCGCGATCGGCGCGTTTTCCGCGTTGCGCAAGAACTGGAAGTTCGTGGGCGTGCT
>CACXFZ010000242.1 GCA_902767025.1 uncultured Coriobacteriaceae bacterium | reverse complement strand
TTGAATGATTGTTGCGCCCATCTCGATGGAGATGGGGTTGCGCGTCATCACATCGCTCACGCGCCCGTACATATTCGAAATCACCTGGGGCACGTCAACCCCGTACTCTTCGAGCACGAAGGCGGTTTCAGGTGGCAGGGGGCCCAGGCGCACGGGTACGTATTCGGCGTCGATGCCGTCGCGTGCGGCGAGCTGGTTTTTCAGCCAGGCATAGCCGATGGCCGAGCTGATGGCGTCGTTGTCGGGGTTGCGATGCCCCATCACGTAAATCGGGGGAGTCATGGGGTAGTCCTTTCGATATCGTCGGGTTTGCCGGTCGCTAGCGCTTGCTCGCCGCTAGCGGATGAAATGGGTCCACTGCTTGGGCTCGGGCTCGGGAAGCCCGTAGCGCTCGCGGCCCAGCGCGATGCTCTTCATCAGAAACGACATGTTCAGAGCCAGCGTGCGCACGGTGTGCATGCCCTCTGCGTCCTGCGCGGATTCGCCGGGAAGGCGGCCATGCACGATGTTCCAGTACGTGCTGGGCGCGACGGGCATGCCGCTGATGGTGAAGTACTTGTTCAGCTCGTCGAACGCCGCCGTGCAGCCGCCGCGACGGGCCGCCACCACGCATGCGCCCACCTTCATGGTCTTGTCGAACTTGCTGCTGTAGAACAGGCGGTCGAGCGCGGCTACCAGCGTGGCGTTGGCCGATGCGTAGTACACCGGGCTCGCCACCACCAGCCCGTCGGCCGCCTCGAATTTGTCCGCGATCTGGTTGACCACGTCGTCGAAGGTGCACCTGCCGGTCTTCGCGCACGCGTTGCATGCGATGCATCCGCGCACGACCTCGGTGCCGATGCACATGGTCTCGCACGTGACGCCTTCCTGCTCGAACACCTCTTCCATCTGCGCGAGCGCAACCGCGGTGTTTCCGTCCGGGCGGGGGCTTCCGTTGATCATCAACACGTTCATGCTTGTCTCCTCTCGTTTGGTGCCCCATTCTATCAAGCGGTTTGAAGAAAGTGTGCATGGCATGCATGCGCTGCGCACGGGGCGCGGATGCGGTGGCGAACGGTCTTCCGAATGGTGACAAATAGGCAGCAACGCCCCCTTCGGGCCGCAAGTGCGCTATGCTGCACGCAGGCGATGCTTCAAGCGAACGGGGAAGAGATGGTTGTTCCGGACACGCGCGACGGCGATGTTCTCGACGATCTGAAGGACAAGGCCGACAAGGCGGGCAGGGCTGCGGTGGCGGCCGTGCTGGCGGGCAGCATCGCGGCCGGCGCCGGTGCGCTCACCCCCGACCAGGTCCAGCTTCCCGAACCCGTTCCCATCGTCCAGGTCCTCGACATGGGCGGCGACCAGGCGCCTGACACGGTCGTGGAGGACCAGCAGGACGAAAAGCAGTCGCCCTGGCGCAAGATCCTGAAGTACCTGCTGCTCGCGCTGGCCGCTCTGGCGCTTGCCGTGGGCGTGGTGCTGGGGGCGCTGCAGGGGTGCACGTCGTGCAGCGGACCGCTGGCCGCTCCCGTGTCTTCCGAGCAGCAAGACCAGACGTCTTCGCAGGGCTAGCTTGGGCTAACGCAGCACCTCGCCGGCGAACCGTGCGCCCTCGGCGGCGTCCTTGGCGTAGAAGTCGGCGCCGATTGACCGGGCGTAGGCTTCGGTGAGCACCGCGCCTCCCACCATCACCTGCACGTCGGGCGCCTGCTCGTGCAGCGCGCGGATCGTTTCCTCCATGTGCTTGACCGTGGTGGTCATCAGCGCCGAAAGACCCACGAGCTTGCAATCGTGCGCGCGCGCCGCGTCGACGATGTCCTGCGCGTCCACGTCGCGCCCCAGGTCGATGACGTGGTAGCCGTAGTTTTCCAGGAGCATTTTCACGATGTTCTTGCCGATGTCGTGTATGTCGCCCTTCACGGTGGCCAGCACGATCGAGCCCTTGCCGTCCTGCGCCTGCCCGTCTCCGCGGCGCAGCACGTCGAAGCCCGCCTTGGCCGCCTCGGCGCTCGCCATCAGCTGGGGCAGGAAGAACGTGCCCGCCTCGAACCGCGCGCCCACCTCGTCGAGTGCGGGTATCAGGTGCTCGTCGATGACCTGCATCGCGTCGGTGTCCTGCAGCATGCGTTCCACCGCAGCGGGCACCGGCCCCTTGTTGCCGGCCACGACCAGGTTGTACAGGCTGGCGCCTGCTTCGTCCGCACCCGGTGCTGCGCCGCTTCCAGGGGTCGGGGCGGTTCCCGCATCCGGCAGGGCGGCGTTGTAGGTGGCGTAGCGCGCGATGAAGTTTCCGCCCGCCTCGTCCTGCGCGTTGAGCACGCGCCAGGCGTCCACCACCTCGCGGTAGCGCGGCTCGAGCGGGTTCATGATCGGCATGTCCAGCCCGGCGGCCAGCGCTCCCGCCAGGAACGTGGCGTTGACCACCGGCCGCGCGGGCAGGCCGAAGCTGATGTTGCTCACGCCCAGCACGGTGCGCACGCCCAGGCGCTGCTTGACCAGTGCGATGGCATCCAGGATCTGCAACGTCTCGCGCTGGTTGGTGGCAGTGGACAGGGCAAGGCAGTCGATGAGCACGTCGTGGCGCGGGATGCCGTGCGCGTCGGCCGCGGCCACGATGCGCTCCGCGATGGCCAGGCGCTCCTCGGCGCTGGGCGGGATGCCGTCTTCGTCAAGCGTGAGCCCCACGACGGCGCACCCGTAGTGCTTGACGATGGGCAGCACCGCCTGCAGCGTTTCCTGCGCGCCGTTGACCGAGTTCACCAGCGGCTTGCCGGCATAGCTTCGCACGGCGGCTTCCAGGGCCCGCGGGTCGGTCGAGTCGATCTGCAACGGCAGCGTGCATGCCGCCTGGATCTTGCCCGTCAGGGCGCGAAGCGTGCTCGCCTCGTCGATGTCGGGCAGCCCGGCGTTCACGTCGAGCACGTCGGCGCCCGCTTCGGCCTGCGCGATCGCGTCGCCGACGGCCATCTCCAGATCGCCCGCGATCAGGGCCTCGCGCAACTTCTTTCGGCCCGTGGGGTTGATGCGCTCGCCGATGACGGCGATCTCGCGCCCACGCAGCGTCACGGTGCGCTGGGCGCTGGTGATCGTGCAAGCGGGCTTTACGCTGCGCGGGGCAGGCGCGCGTCCCTCGAGTTCGCGGGCGATTCGTGCGATGTAGTCGGGCGTCGTGCCGCAGCAGCCGCCGACGATGGCCGCGCCGGCTTCGATCATCGGGCGCACGGCGGCCACGTAGTCGTCGGGGGTGGTGGAGTAGACGGTCTGCCCGTCGCGCACCTGGGGCATGCCCGCGTTGGCCTGCACGATTACCGGGCAGGTCGCCACGGACAGGATGTCTGCCACCACGGGCTGCAGCGCCTGCGGGCCCAGCGAGCAGTTCACGCCCACCGCTTGCACGCCCAGGGCGCACAGCGTGGTCGCGGCCGTGACCGGGTCGGTTCCCAGGAAGGTCCGGCCCGTCTCGTCGAAGGTCATCGTGGCGAAGATGGGCAGGCTGGTGTGCTCCTTGGCGGCAAGCACCGCGGCCTTGGCTTCCAGCAGGTCGGTCATCGTCTCGATGATGACGATGTCGGCGCCGAAGCGCTCGGCGGCAACCGCCTGCGCACGGAAGAGCTCGTACGCCTCGTCGAACGGCAGCGTGCCCATCGGCTCGAGCAGGGCGCCCGTGGGCCCGATGTCGGCGGCCACGTAGCGCGCACCCGATGCCCGCGCACAGGAGATGGCCGCTTCGAAGACCTCGTCGACCGTCGCCGCATCCCCCAGCTTGCGCTCGTTCGCCCCGAAGGTGTTGGTCGTCACCACCTGCGAGCCGGCGTCCACGTAGGACTGGTGGATGCCGCGGATCGCGTCTGGGTCGCTCAGGCACAGCAGCTCGGGGATCTCGCCCGCCGCCAGGCCATGCGCCTGCAGCATGCTTCCCATCGCGCCGTCGAACACCAGGTGGTTGCGCCCCTCGAGCACCCCCTGCAGGTACGCGTCCTTCACGCGCAGGTTCCCGCGGTCGCGCAGTGGTGCGCCTTCTGTTATCGGTAGCATGGCGTGCCTGCTTTCTTCAGGTTGCAGAAATCGGAAAACGAGCAGCTGTTGCAGCTGCGGTGGCTGTCTTGCGGCTCGTCGAACAGCCCGACGATGGCCGTGATGCTCTTCGCCGGCACCAGCAGGTTCGCGTCGGTTGCCGTCAGGCCGGCGTACTTGTCGGCGCCGAGCACCCGTATGATGGCGGGCTGCACGTCAAGCGGCAGGTCGCCGTAGCCGGGCCCGTAGCGCCAGTTGGCATGCAGGCCGAGCGCGTGGGCCTCCTCGACGATCTGGGCGTTGCACGCGTCGGCCGCCGCTTCGGCCAGCGCCGACCCGGCGGCGTCGAAGAGCAGCGCGTCGACCCCGCCACTGTTGGCGAGCCGCTGCAGCTCGCGCTCGTTGGCAAGCCCGCAGGTGGCCGCCATGATGGCGCAGGAGCGGGCGCCGTCCAGGTGCGCGGCGATGTCGCTGCCTTCCAGCACGATCGTGGTGCCCTGCACGAGCACGCCGTGCTGCCCATGCTCGATGGGGAAGATCCGGTAGAGCCATCTTGGCTGCGAGACGCGCTCGCAGTGCGCGCACATCCGCTCGACCCGCTCCACCAGCGCGTCGGACACGTCCTGGCCTTGGTGTCCCAGGAAATGCAGCGCTTGGGAGCGGTCGATGTGCAGGCTCGGCGTTGTCTGCGCGGCGGACTCCATGGCCTAGCGCGCGGTGCGTGCGCCCTCGGTGATGGCGCGCGCGATCTCGGGCTTGTTCATCGTGTACAGGTGCACGCCGTCGACCTTGTTGTCGATCAGGTCCTGCACCTGCTCGATCGCGTATTCCACGCCGGCCTTGCGCAGGCTTTCCTCGTCGTCTTCCCAGCGCGCCAGCATCTTCACCACGGGGGCGGGCAGGCTGGCTCCGCACAGGAAGATCATCCGCGAGATCTGGCTCTTCGACATGAACGGCATGATGCCGAACGCGATGGGGACGGTGATGTTCGCCGCGCGGCACCTGTCCAGGAAGTCGTAAGCCAGGCGGTTCTCGAAGAACAGCTGCGTGACGAAGAACTGCGCACCGGCGTCCTGCTTGATCTTCAGGTGCTCCAGGTCGAGTTCCAGGTCCAGGTTGTCGATGTGACCTTCGGGGTAGGCCGCCGCACCCACGCAGAACCCCGCTTCGCGCAGCAGGGGAATCAGGTCGCTTGCATAGCGCATGTCGGCGTCGCTGTCCGGGTCGCATGCATCGCCGCGCAGCGCCAGCACGTTTTCGATGCCCAGCTCGTGCAGGCGCGCTATCCGGGCGCCGATGCTGGCGGGCGTTTCGTTCGAGCACGTCTGGTGGGCCATCATCGTCAGCCCGAATTCCTCCTGGCCCATGCGGGCGATTTCCCCGGTGTGCTGCGTGTTGCTCGAGCCGCCGGCCGAATACGTCACCGACACGAACGCCGGATCGAGCGGGGCCAGGCCCGCCAGCACGTCGTGTGCGTCATCGATGGCGAATTCGCCTTTCGGGGGGAAGATCTCGAAGGAAAGGGGGGTGGCCCCCTGTGCGAACAGGTCGGCTATCTGCATCTGCGGTGCTCCTTTCTTGCCTCGGCCCCATTGTATTGCAACGGGCGCGGGCCTGGTCTGGACTTCGGATTTGCGTGCGCTTCGGCTTGGAACGTTGCAGATTCGGCGGTGAGCGGTGACCAAGTCACGGACGCGCCTGCGGGTTGCAACTAGATTGCGTCATGGAAAAACAAGGCGCCATGCGCGAGGGAAAGGAAACCAAGGTTATGGGTTTGTTCAGCAGGCTTGCAGGCAAGAGCATCGATTCGTACGTGACGGACGCCCGGGCGAACGGGGCCACGCTGGTGGATGTGCGCCAGCCGTCCGAATTCGCCGACGAGCACATCGAGGGTGCCATCAACATTCCGCTGTCCGAGATCGACCGCGCGCCGGGCAAGCTCAAGGACAAGGACGCCACGCTCTACGTGTACTGCCTGAGCGGCGGTCGCAGCGGCAGGGCGTGCTCGCAGTTGAAGGCCATGGGCTACACCGACGTCACGAACATCGGCGGCATCGGCATGTTCAGCGGCCCGGTGGTATCGGGAAGGAAGTAGCGCCATGAAGGTAGTCATCATCGGAGGCGTGGCCGGGGGCGCTTCGGCGGCCGCCCGCCTGCGCCGACTGGACGAACAGGCCGAAATCGTCGTGCTGGAGCGGTCCGGCTACGTGTCCTATGCGAACTGCGGCCTGCCGTACTTCGTGGGCGGCTCCATCACCGACCGCGCCAAGCTCACGCTGCAGACGCCGGCGAGCTTCCGCGACCGGTTCGACATCGATGTGCGCGTGAACAACGAGGCGGTCGAGATCGACCGCGACAAGAAGGAAGTGCTGGTGCGCAACCTGGCCGACGGCACCGTCTACACCGAGCCCTACGACAAGCTGATCCTGTCGCCGGGCGCCCGGGCGCTGGTACCTGCTATCCCCGGCACCGACGCCGAGCGGCTGTTCACGCTGCGCACCGTCGAAGACACGTTCGCCATCTACGACTTCGCCGAGCGCGAAAAGCCGGCGACGGCGGCGGTCATCGGTGGCGGGTTCATCGGCGTGGAAATGGCCGAGAACCTGGTGGAGCGCGGCATCGAGGTGGCGCTGTACCAGCGGCCCGGCCAGGTGCTGCCGATCTTGGACAGCGACATGGTCCCCTTCGTCCACAACGAGATGCGCGCGCAGGGCATCGACCTTCATCTGGGCTCCGACGTGCAGGAGTTCCAGCCGCGCGACGGCGCGGTGGCGGTGCGCGACCAGAACGGCGTGCAGGACTTCGGCATGGTGGTTCTGGCCATCGGCGTGGTGCCCGAAAGCTCGCTCGCCGAGATGGCGGGGCTGGAGCTGGGCGTCAAGGGCGCCATCGTGGTCGACGAGCACATGCGCACGGCCGACCCCGACGTCTACGCAGTGGGCGACGCGGTGCAGGTGACCAACTACGTCTCGCACGACGACGCGCACATCGCGCTCGCGGGCCCGGCAAACAAGCAGGGCCGCATCGCCGCCGACAACATCTGCGGCCTGGACAGCGTGTTCATGGGCTCGCAGGGCTCGTCGGTCATCAAGGTGTTCGGCCTGACGGCCGCGTCCACGGGCCTGACGGCGCGCGCGGCGCAACGTGCGGGCATCGACTACGACGACGTTCTGCTGAGCCCGCCGTCGCATGCGTCGTACTACCCCGGCTCGCATCCCGTGCGCCTGAAGGTGCTCTTCGAGCGCGGCACGGGCCGCATCATCGGCGGCCAGGCAGTGGGCGTCGAAGGCGTGGACAAGCGCATCGACGTGCTGGCCACGGCCATCCATGCGAACATGACGGCAGACGACCTGGCCGAGCTCGACCTGTGCTACGCGCCGCCGTACTCTTCGGCGAAGGACCCCGTGAACATGGCGGGGTTCATGATACAGAACATCCTGGAAGGCCGTGTGGACCAGGTTCATTGGGCCGACGCACTCGACCTGCCCGCCGATACGGTGCTGCTCGACGTGCGCACGGCCGGCGAGCACGGGCGCGGCTGCGTGGAAGGGGCGATCCACATCCCCGTCGACGAACTGCGCGGCCGCATCGGCGAGCTGCCGCAGGGCAAGCGCCTGTTCGTCCATTGCCAAACGGGTTTGCGCAGCTATCTGGCATGCCGCATGCTCGCGCAACTCGGCTACGACTGCGCGAACGTGGCGGGCGGCTACGTGTTCCTGGAAGCTGCGCGCACCGACAACCAAGACACCTCCTCGGGAGTCGGGGGCTGCGGCCTCTAGACGACTCCATCATCCTCCTCCTAGGAAGAAGCCGGGTTCGCGCCCGGCTTCTTTCCTGTTGGGCGGGTTTCCTTCGCGGTACAATGTTGGCAGCGCACAGAAAGGATCCCACGCATGGCCTCTCCGGAAGACATCCTTGCCTCGTTTCTCCCGTTCTGGGACGAGCTCGACGCCGCCAAACGCGCGGCCCTGGTTGCAGGAACCCACACGCACCGCTTCGACGCGGGCGCGCATGTGCACAACGGCGAGAACGACTGCCTGGGCGTGTTGCTGGTGCTGGAGGGTTCGCTGCGCGCGTACATGCTGTCGTCGTCCGGCCGCGAGTGCACGCTGTTTCGCGTGGGCGCCCGCGAGAGCTGCGTGCTTGCCGCCACGTGCGTGCTGCCGATGATCACGTTCGACCTGTTCCTGGACGCCGAGGAGCAGACCACGGTTGCCGCGATCGACTCTCAGGTGTACGCCTCAATCATCCAGGGCAACGACGCCGCCGAGGCCTTCACCTACCGGCAGACGGCCGAGCGCTTCAGCGACGTCATGTGGGTCATGCAGCAGCAGCTGTTCATGGGTCTGGACGCGCGCCTGGCCGTGTTCCTGCTCGACGAGGTCGCCCGCCGGGGCACCACCGACCTACCGCTCACGCACGACGAGGCCGCGCGCCATATCGGCAGCGCACGCGAGGCCGTGTCGCGCATGCTCAAGTCGTTCGCCGACCAGGGGGTGGTGGCGCTCACGCGCGGCCATGTGGAGGTGCTCGACAAGGGCGCCCTGCACGACATGATCAACGCGTAGGGAGAAGGCGGCTCGCCTTAAGGCAGGAACGCGTGCGCCCACGCGCTGTCGAAGCGGTACTCGCCTGCCAAGGCGCCGGGGTCTTCCGCCTCGCGCTCGGCCAGGAGCTTCGCCAGGTAGTCGTAGCCTTCCTTCTTGCCCACCACGTCGCCGGGGACGTCGCCCGTGACCACGAACGAGATCTGCCCGTCGGGCATCGTGCGCTCGTAGATGAGCCTGTCGGCCGGCCCGATGATGCCCTCTTCGACCATGCCCCGCTTGATGGCCAGCTTCATCAGCTCGATGACGCGGTCGTCGTAGCCTTCGTCGAGCAGGCGCACCTTCTCGCAGAACTCGAACGCCGTGCCCACCAGGCGGCGCATGTAGGTGTGCGGGGCAAGCCCCTGCACTTCTTCGAAGCCGACGGCGAGCTGGTCGACCGCCTTGCGCCCGTCTTCCAGCTTGTCGGGGTCTGGTATGTAGATCAGAAACGCCTTGCGGTTGCTGTCGTGGTAGACGCAGGTATAGCCCATGGTGGTTTCGGTGCCGCAGACGGGGCACTGGTATTTGAACAGCTGTCCGCTTGCCAGCAGCTCGTGCGGCTCGTCCCAGGTGCTCTCGATCCAGTCCCAGGCATCCAGGAACCCCGGCTGGTTGCATGACGGGCATGTGACCAGGATGGGTCCGAAGGCGTCGCTTGCTCCTTGTGCGTAGTCCTCTGGTTTCATAGGCTCGTCCGTTTGCAGGTGGCTTGTGCCCCAAGTATAGCGCGACGGCGGCCATGCACCCTTGCGTCTTTTGCGTGGTTGGCCCAGGCCCTCATCTCGGGCCTCTCTGGGTCAGAATCGGGAATTCTTGGTCAAAAACCCGATTCGTGCCAGCTTTGCGGGAATCTGCCAAGAAAACCGGTTACGGACCAGGCTCGGCGGGACTTATGGGGCAGATGGCCCGCGCACGCTTGGTAAGATGGGACTATGGAAGAGACGAGGGAGCAGGGCGGCGACGTCTTGCAGGCGAAGATCGACCACGAGAAGGACACGCTCGCGTTCATGGTGGGCGTGTATTGCCGTGGGAAGAAGCACGAGGGGCGGGCTCCCGCAGGTCCGGCTCCCGACGGGGCGGGACTGTGCCCGAGCTGCCAGGAGCTGGTGGACTATGCGTTCGCGCGCATCGACGCCTGCCCGCATATGGAAACGAAGACCTTCTGCTCGGCGTGCGAGACGCATTGCTACAAGCCCGACATGCGCCAACGCGTGCGCGAGGCGATGGCATACGCCGGTCCGCGAATGATGTTCTACGACCCGAAAGGCGCCATCCGCCATCTGCTGTCGAAGCGCGCTTAGGCTCAGTCTGGCGAGAAGGACGACCTCTTGTCGCTTTGCGGTCTGCACTCGGACGACCTTGCGCTATCATGGTGCCAGATGAAGATAGCGGCGGTTGATAGGGGCCGCGCACATCATAGGGCCGTTTGAGAGAGAGCCTTAGGGCCACCGAAGAGGCAAGCGGGCAACCGTGAAACTTTCAGGTACGAAGGATCGAATGGCTGGCACATTCTGAATCGGGCGCATGCGCTTTGAGACAGGAGGCACGCAGGAACCGAGGTTCCTCTGCCTCCTGTTTTTCGTTTCGGGATGTGCATAGGCGAAGGGAGCAGAAACGTGCATGCGGTGGTTGTGACGAACAACCCTTTGGTTGCCTCGCAACTGTCTGCAACGCATGCCGTCGAGCTGGTGGAGGGGTCGTACGCCGACGTGCTGCGCGACGTGCGCGATCGCGTCCACCGGGGGGCGGTCCTGCTGAGCCATCCGCTGTACGGGAGCGTGAAGCCCGACCGCACGCCGTACCGCTCGGTGCTCGTGCGCGAGCGGGAAGGGCAGGTCGATGCCTCCTCCCTGCACTTGATAGAGGCGGCACTGGGCGCGTGCGGATCGTTTGCGTGCGCCCCCCGGCAGTTCGACCAATCCGTGTTGCACGATTTCCAGACCGTCGACTACGCCTTGCTGGGCAGCGCGCTGGGCGCGCAGGCACCAGGCGCGTGGAAGGGGAGAGAGGTGAGCGCATGAAGCTCGAAGTTGCCAAGATACGCATTTCCGACATCCGATTTGCGGATGCGTCCCGCGTCGAGGACGGCGTGCTGTACGTGGACGCCCGGCAGCTCGAGGAACTGGTGCTGGAACAGGAGGGCATCAAGGCGGTGAGCTTCGACGTGGCGCGCCCGGGCGAATCGGTGCGCATCACGCCGGTCAAGGACGTCATCGAGCCGCGCGTGAAGGTGGAGGGCCCCGGCCAGGTGTTCCCCGGCATGGTGGGCCCGGTCGACACCGTGGGATCGGGGCGCACGCATGCGCTGTCCGGGATGGCCGTGGTGACGGCCGGTCCCATCGTGGGCTTCCAGGAGGGCATCATCGACATGGCCGGCCCGGGGGCGCGCTACACGCCGTTTTCCTCCACCGTCAACCTGGTGGCCGTCTTCGAGCCGCACGAGGGCATCGAGGCGCACCACTACGAGCACGACGCGCGCATGGCGGGCCTGCGCATCGCGACCGCGCTGGGCGAGCTGGCACGCGACCTCGAACCCGACGAGCTGGCCGTGTACGAAACGGGCACGCTGTTGGAAAGCGCGCAGCAGTTCCCCGACCTGCCGCGCGTCGCCTACGTGCAGATGCTCCAAAGCCAGGGGCTGCTGCACGACACCTACGTCTACGGCGTGGACGCCAAGCAGATTCTGCCCACGTTGATGGCGCCCACCGAGCTGATGGACGG
>CACXFZ010000241.1 GCA_902767025.1 uncultured Coriobacteriaceae bacterium | reverse complement strand
TCGGCTACGTCAAGCAGGCGGGCGGCTACGAGCGGCACAAGACCACGATGGACATGACCCGTTTCGGCTCGCTCGTGCGAAACGAGCTCGTCGACGTGGAGAAGCCGAATTCCTACGGTGCGTGGTGGTACAGCTGCATGCCCGTCTCGGCGATCCGCGAGCACGGGCTGCCGCTGCCGGTGTTCGTGCGCTGCGACGACGTGGAGCACGGATTGCGCTGCGACCCCACCTACATGGTGATGTCGGGCATCTGCGTGTGGCACGCCCAGTTCTTGGGGCGCTTCCGCGCGGCGGTGGACCTGTACCAGTACGGCCGCAACATGCTCATTGCGGCATCGAGCACGAAGAAGTTCTCGACGCCGTTGTTCATGGCGAAGTACTGGCGCAACTTCCACATGTACGTGCGCTACATGAGCTACGACGCCGCCGACATGTGGCTCGACGCGCTCGAGGACTACCTGCGCGGCCCGGCGTGGCTGGCGGCGGTCGACGGGGCGGGGCTGCTGGCGCGCAACAGCAAGAAGAACGAGCAGTTGGTGCCGCTCGACGAGTTGGACCCGCAGGTGATCGAGGCGCTTGACGTGAACTACGACTGGCTGGGCAAGGAAGAATCGCCCCGCTCGACGGCATCGAAGGCGCTCGGAGCCTTCCCGCACGACCGCCACATGCTGCCCGATGCGCTGCTGATCGACGAGCCCGGCTTCGTGGACTACGCCGGCTCGCTGTCGCCGTGGCAGGAAACGGCGCGGCGCCGCACGCTGGTGGCGTTGGACGGCACCGGCGAGCACGGCAATATCCGCACGCTCGACCGCGTGCGCTACCGGCTGCTGATCTCGCGTCAGCGCGACCTGCTGGCGCGTTGGTGGCAGCATCACGAGCGTATCGAGCAGGAGTGGTTCGAAGCGCGCGACTACCTGACGTCGCAGGAGTTCTGGCGCGAGTACCTGGGTCTGCAGCCGGGGGTGCTCACCCAGTAGGGGAGTGTCTGCCGAACGCGGGCGCTTTGCGCTCTGCGCATGGCGCGTGGGCGGCGGCCAACCTCGTCAATCAGTGCGTTACCCCAGTTCAGACGCCTAATCGGAGCGGTGTTTGAGCGCGTGCAGTGGACGCGTGACGGTCTCGAGCACCGGCCCCCAGGTAGTGCCGTACTTCTCGACGTAGGCCAGGCGGCGGATGCGCAGCGCCACGTCGTTCGACAGCGCCTGGGCCGCCTTCGCCGACGATTCGGCGCTGCCTTGCTCGATCGCCTTCAGGAACTTGCGCACGTCATGGAAGGTGAAGTGCCCGGCAGCCGGCGCCTTGCTGTCCAGGTAGTCGTGCGCGTAGATGCCCAGCCGCTCGAGCCCGCCGTCGGCCACCAGCGCGTAGGCCTGCGCGTAGCCTTCCGGCGTGGACAGCTCGACCAGGTTCAGCATCACGCACAGCCCCACCCAGGTGTGGTAGGCGAACGCGTAGCGCTCCATCAGGCCGTTGCGCTCCAGGTACTGCTTGAGTTCGCTGGCGCCAACGTAGAAGTCGCCCGGATGGGAATCGCGCGTGGCCGTGGAGCTGGTTTCGCTTCCCACGTAATAGGTGTACAGGCACTCGTCCAAGAGCGCGATGCTGCGCGCCCGCGCCAGCGCCGAGCACGTGAACGACAGGTCCTCGGTGCGGTACAGGGCGGGGAAGCGGATGCGCGCGTCGCGCAGAAACGACAGCTTGAAGGCCTTGTCCACGGGCCAGTTGCGGAAGGTGCAGAACAAATCGTCAGCGTAGTCGGCGGGGTCGAAGACGGCGGGGTAGTCGCACGAGCGCCACCGTTCCTCGCTTTCGTGGACCTGTCCGTCGCGCTCGTCGAACAGGTTCATCTGGAAGCACACGACGTCGGCGTCCGTTTCGCCCGCCGTGGCCATCGCACGCTCGACGAAGGTGGGCTTGATCGAGTCGTCGGCGTCCATGAACATCACGTACTCGCCCCGCGCCGCGGCCATGCCGGTGTTGCGTGCCACGCCCGGCCCGGCGTTTTCCTGGTAGAGCAGGCGGAAGCGCGGATCGCCTTCGACCAGGCGCGCCAGCGCGGATTGCGTGCCGTCGGTGGACCCGTCGTTTACCAGCAGCACCTCGAAGTCGTCGGACGTCTGACGCTTCAGGTCGTCGACGGTGCGCGCAATGGTGCCCATGGCGTTGTGCACGGGCACGATGACGCTTGCGCGTGGCTTGTCTTTCATGCTGGCGGGGCCTTTCGAGTGCGCGGTCTTGTGGCATAGGGTATCATCAATGGGCGGCAAGCTGTGCCGAGCCCGAATCTTCTGCACAGGCTGTCCGCTGCGCCCGACGTTCCCGGGCGCCAAACGCGAGG
>CACXFZ010000240.1 GCA_902767025.1 uncultured Coriobacteriaceae bacterium | reverse complement strand
ATGCGCGGGGGGCTGCCGCGGCTCCGTGATGGGCAATGGGAAATCCGGGGCGTTCTGCCATGAAAACGCACGCTGTGCACGCCGCTTGGGGCCCGAGTGGCGCAAAAACGCACGGTATGCACGTGGCGAAACGGCGGAACGCGTGCATACCGTGCGTTTTCATGGCAGAACGGGCCGGGATTCTCGTGAGCGCACTGTGCCCGGCGGCTCCCCTCGACCTGCGGCGCGGCTTCGCTTCGCTGGCCGCGCCTCCTGGCGGAACCTGCGAGTGGGGCTCGGTTGCGGGTTTGCTGGACCTGTTCGCGGCATCGCTGCGCTCGCCGCTGGGGCTCTTCGTGCCTGGCGGAACCTGCGAGTGGGGCTCGGCTGCAGGCATGGTCGACCTGGTGTGCGGCCTGGCGGAACCCGTGAGCGCGGTGGGGTGGGTCGTTGGTTCCTTCAACCTGAGCCTTTGGCGGAAGATGGGGTGCCAGCCTTGGTTTGCTGCGCTAAGATACGTGGATGCATTCATGAGAAGAGAAAGGGAATCACATGAACAGTCATCCCGTTGTGGCCGTGTGCGGAGCAACTGGCGCGGTCGGCCAGGAATTCATGAAGGTCCTGCACGACCTCGACTTTCCTGCATCCGAAGTCCGTCCTCTGGCCAGTGCGCGCTCTGCGGGCAAGGCCATCGCGTTCGACGGCTGCGGCGACGTTCCCGCTGGCGAGCTCACGGTCCAGGAGATGACCCCGGCCAGCTTCGAGGGCGTGGACATCGCGTTGTTCTCGGCCGGCAGCGACGTGTCCAAGCAGCTGCGCCAGGCCGTGGTCGACGCCGGTGCCGTGATGATCGACAACTCGAGCGCGTTTCGCATGGACGACGACGTGCCCCTGGTGGTGCCCGAGGTGAATCCCGAAGACGTGAAGTGGCACAAGGGCGTCATCGCGAACCCCAACTGCTCGACCATCGAGATGGTGGTCGCGTGCAAGCCGCTTGCCGACATCGCCCCCATCAAGCGCATCGTCGTGTCCACCTATCAGGCTGCCAGCGGCGCCGGGTACCCTGCGATGCTCGAGCTGCAGGAGCAGAGCCGGGCGTTTCTGGCCGGCGAGTCCATGGAGGCCAACTACTTCGCCCATCCGCTGGCGTTCAACTGCATCCCGCGCATCGACGTGATGCTCGACGACGGCTCCACCAAGGAAGAGTGGAAGATGGTCGCCGAAACGCGCAAGATCATGCACAACTCCGACATGAAGATCAGCGCCACGTGCGTGCGCGTTCCCGCGATGCGCTGCCATGGCGAATCGCTCAACGTGGAGTTCGCCGCCCCCATCACCGTCGAGCAGGCCTATGCCGCCTGGGAGGCTGCGCCGTTCGTGGAGGTCGTCGACGATCCCGAGAACCATGTGTACCCGATGCCCGGCGTGCTGGCCGGCTCCGACCCGGTGCACGTCGGCCGCGTGCGCGTCGACGCTTCGGTGGAGCACGGGCTGGCGTTCTGGCTGGTCATGGACCAGATCCGCAAGGGTGCTGCGCTCAACGCCGTGCAGATCGCCAAGCTGCTCGTGTAGGAACCTGCCGCCGCACCTGCGGCACGAGTGCCCAGCTCAAACTAAAACCCCCTGCCGTGGCAGGGGGTTTTCTCTTACTTCTTCTTGCCCTTGGATATCGAATGCGATTTGCCCTTGGGCTCTTTGTGCGCCGCCTCGGCGATCAGGTGCTCCTGGGCGTTGAACGGCTCGGCTCGGTGTTTGCCACGCGATTGCGACATCGGGATGGTGTAGCGGCCGCTGCTCTTGAGCTCGCGCAGCTTCACCGTGTCGGCAAGGCAGGTGTCGATGTAGTGGATGACCTGCTTGCGCGCATGCTCGTCTTCGACGGGCCAGGCGATCTCGATGCGCTTGTCCATGTTGCGCGTCATCAGGTCGGCGCTCGACAGGTAGATGCGCATGTCGTCGTGCGGGCCGAAGCCGAAGATGCGGCTGTGCTCGAGCAGGCGCCCGACGATCGAGAACACGCGCAGGTTCTTCGTGTGGCCGGCAACGCCCGGCAGGATGCAGCAGATGCCGCGCACCAGCATCGTCGTGGGCACGCCGGCGCGGGACGCCTCCTCGATCTTCAGGATGACGTCGCGGTCGGTCACCGAATTCGTCTTGAAGAACAGCCCGCACGGCTTGCCGTTCTTCGCCAGCGCGATCTGCTCGTCGATCAGGTTCAGCACGTTTTCCTTGATCTGCAGCGGCGCCACCCAGAAGTGCGAGTACTCGCGCGAGATGTTTTCCAGGCCCATGTTGTGGAAGAAGCGCATGGCTTCCTTGCCGATGTGCTTGTCGGTGGTGATGAAGCTGAAGTCGGTGTAGAGCTTGGCGGTCTTCTCGTTGTAGTTGCCGGTGCCCAGCTGCGTGATGTACTGCGTGCCCTTGTCGGTCGCGAGCGTGATGCAGCACAGCTTGCTGTGCACCTTGCAGTCGGCGAAGCCGTATTCGACCTTGGCGCCCGCCTCCTCGAAGCGCTGCGACCATTCGATGTTGTTGCTCTCGTCGAAGCGCGCGCGCAGCTCGAACAGCGCATGCACTTCCTTGCCGTTTTCGGCTGCGCGGATCAGCGCCTCGGCCAAACGCGACTGGCTGGCCAGGCGGTAGAGGGTGATCTTGATCGATGCCACGCGCGGGTCTTCCGCCGCTTCCTGCAGCATCTGCACGAACGGGTCCATGCTCTCGTAAGGGTAGGAAAGCAGCACGTCGCGCTTCTGCACCTGGTCGATGATGCGCTCCTCGCGGTCGAAACAGGAAGGCCACGCGGGGTCGAACGGCTCGCTGACCAGCTTGTTGCGGGTCTTCTTGTCGAGCATCGAAGGCAGCGCGAAGGCATAGCCCATGTCGAAGGGCACGCTCGTCCAGTACGCCTGGTGCTCTTCCAGGTTCAGCCTCTTCAGCAGGAACTCGCTCACCGTCTCGGAGAGCTTGTGCTTCGATTCCAGCCTCACGGCCGCCAGGCGCGCACGCTTCTTCAGGATCTTCTTCATATAATCGCGGTAATCGTTGTCCGACTCGTCGGCGCCCTCGTGCACGTCGAGGTCGGCGTTGCGCGTGACGCAGATGATGTTGGTGTGCTTCACTTCGTACATCGAGTACACGTCGCGCACGTAGGCTTCCAGGGCATCTTCCAGCAGGATGTAGTTGAACCCGCGGCCGGGAAGCTTGATCAGCCGGTTGATCTGATGGGGAAGGGGCACGATGCCCAGCGTGACGCCGTCGGCCCCCAAATTCTTCGCCACGCGGCGGATTTCCTTGCGCATCTCGCGCTCGGCCCGCGACATGCCCTTGTGCTTGTCCACGGTCTCGATCAGGCGGACGATGATGTAGATGGCGCCGTTTTCCAGATGCGGGAACGGATGGCGCGGGTTGACCACCTGCGGGCTCAGGAACGGGAGCACCTCGTCTTGGATGTAGGTGTCCAAAAACGAGCGCTGCTCGTCGGTGAGCGTGTCGAACGTGCGGCGGGTCACGCCTGCCTTGGCAAGACGGCGCTCGATTTCCTCGTAGATCGCCTCCTGCTCGGGGTAGAGCTCGTGGCAGCGCGCGTACACGGCGTCGAGCTGCTCGGTGGGGGTCATGTTCGACTTGGTGTCGAGCAGGTCCTTCTTCAGCAGCGCCAGGTCGGTCAAGCTGCCCACGCGCACGCGGAAGAACTCGTGCAGGTTGCTCGAGAAGATGCTCACGAACTGCAGGCGCTCGAGCAGCGGCACCTTGCGCGAGGCGCCCTGGTCGAGCACGCGCTTGTTGAAATCAAGCCACGACAGCTCGCGGTTTTGCATGAACACTGATTTCCTCCGACGAGGAGCCTTGTTGTTGCCTTTGGAAGTCATGGACACATCCTTTCGAAGTCCATGGAAATAATAGCGCAAGTCGAAGGGTGTGGATGCGTTATCATACGGAAGGATTCATCGGAAGGGCCAAAGGGGGAGCTCATGCTTGAAAAAGTGGACTTCAACGTCACGCCGATCACCAAAGAGGAGTACAAGCCCATTCACGACGAGCTGGTGCAGCGCCTGGTGGTGCTCCAGCAGCAGGCTCATGCGCAAGGCATCGGCCTGGTGGTCTTGTTCGAAGGATGGGACGGCGCCGGCAAGGGCGGGCGCATCTCCGATCTGCTCTACAACCTGGACGCGCGCTCTGCCAGCGTGCACGTGGCCGAGCCCTACGACGTCAAGCAGGGCAAGCGCTTCGCCAAGATCGGCCAAGGCGTGACCGGCTTCTACCCTGCGATGCAGCAGTACTGGAAGGCACTGGGCCCGCGCGGCAACATGACCATCTACGACCGCGGCTGGTACAGCGACGCCATCGACCGCCAGCTGGCGAAGTACTCTCCCAAGGAGCTCGTCAACTACGAAAAGCTCCCGGCGTCCGTGCTCGAAGCGCTGAAGAGCAAGATCGATTCCATCGGCAGCTTCGAGCGCCAGCTCACCGACGACGGCTATATCGTGATCAAGTTCTTCCTGCATGTGTCGCGCGAAGTGCTCAAGAAGCGCCTCGAGGGACTGGCTGCCGACCCCGACACGGCATGGCGCGTGTCGAAGGAGGACCTGGACCAGATCGACGAGTACAAGCGCTATGTGGAGATCTACGATCAGATCCTGCCCGTCACCAACTTCGACAACGCCCCCTGGGTGCTGCTCAACGGCGAAGACAAGCGCCGCGCGAACCTGACGATCGTGCGCACGCTGGTGAACGCCCTCGACGATGCGGTGAACCGCGCTCCCGACCCCGAGCAGCAGGAGGCGCAGGCCAAGGCCGCCGCGAACTCCGCCGGCCTTGCCGAGCAGCAGGAAGACGACGAGCGCACCCGCACGGCCAAGCAGCAAGCGAAGGTGCGCGAGCGCAACGAGGCCGCCGCTGCCGCCCAGTCCGCATTGGCGCCCAAGTCGTCGCGCTTCAAGATCGTGGCCGACTATCCCACGCTCAAGGGCCTGGACTACCACCTGCGCCTCGACCGCGAGGAATACAAGAGGCAGCTGAAGATCGAGCAGAAGCGCCTGTTCGACCTCGAGATGAAGATGTACCTGGCACGCGTTCCGCTCATCATCATGTACGAAGGCCAGGATGCGGCCGGCAAGGGCGGCAACATCAAGCGCGTGGCCCAGGCGCTCGACGCCCGCAGCTACCAGATCTTCACCAGCCCCGCACCCACGAAGCCCGAGCTGATGCATCCCACGCTGTGGCGCTACTGGACCAGGCTGCCGAAGGCCGGCCATGTGGGCATCTACGACCGCAGCTGGTACGGACGCGTGCTGGTCGAGCGCGTGGAAGGCTTCGCCAGCCCGTCGCAGTGGGGCCGCGCCTACGACGAGATCAACGAATTCGAACGCGACCTGGTGGACTGGGGCGCGATCCTGCTGAAGTTCTGGGTCGAAATCGACCGCGAAGAGCAGCTCGCCCGCTTCAACGCGCGTGCCGACGATCCCAACAAGCAGTGGAAGATCACCGACGAGGACTGGCGCAACCGCGACAAGTACCCGCAGTACCGCGAGGCCATCGAGGACATGTTCCGCCTGACGTCGACCACGCACGCGCCGTGGATCGTGCTCGAAAGCAATGACAAGCTGTACGCGCGCGTGAAGGCTCTGCGCATCATCAACGACGCTCTGGAGGCGCGCCTGGGCTAGGCCCGGCGGCAAACTCTCCGCTTGACAGCGACAGACGGCGTAACGGGGGCTTTCGTCAACGTTACGCCGTTCTGACAAGTCGGCGAAGGCAGACGAAAATAGCGTACAATAGCCCCAAAGCTGCTTGATTGGTACGCATCAAGTTTGTGCACCTTGAAGGAGGATTGCATCATGGAGATATTCGGTTTGACCATTCCCATGCCGGTGGTGTGGATCGTCATCGCACTGGTCATCATCGCCATCATCGCGTTCATCGCAAAGGGCTTCTTCGACGAGATGAAGAAGTAGCCTGCAGCGCTCAACGCAGGTTCGACACCGGAGCATGGCAGAAGAAGTTCAACAGACAAACGGTTCGGGCAAGCGCCGTCGTTCGCGGCTGTGGAACGTGGTGTTCTGGGTCGCGCTCACCGTGTGCATAGCCTCGCTGGGCGTGCTCGGCTACATCGTCTGGGGCTACGTTTCCGCCAACCAGGAATACGAAAACATCGCCAAGCAGGCCTTCACGGTCGAAGAGGGACAGGTCGAGCAGGCCGGCATGGCGCTGGGCGACATGACGGTGGACTGGGACTACCTGCGGGCAGTGAACCCCGAGGTCGTGGGGTGGATCTACGTTCCCGGCACGCGCATCAACTACCCGATCGTGCACACCACCGACAACGACCGCTACCTGCATTCCGACTTCAACGGGGCGTCTGCCCGTGGCGGCGCGATCTTCCTGGACTTCAACAACAAGCCCACGTTCACAGACGAGAACAACGTCATCTACGGCCATCACATGAACGACGGTTCCATGTTCGCAGCGCTGTCGCTGCAGCTGAAGAACAACGACGAATTCAATGCGCACCGCGACGTGTACGTGCTCACGCCCACGATGAACTACAAGTGCAAGTCGTTCGCGATGGTGATCACCAACGGGTGGGAGCTGCTCGTGCAAACGACGTTCGAAAACCCGGCCGAGCGCGCGATGTACATCAAGGACAAGGAAGACCGCAGCGTGGTGCAGCCCGAAGAGGGTATGCCCGATCCCCTGTCCATCCCGCGCCTGATCACGCTGTCTACCTGCGACTATTCGCAGGACAACGGTCGTGCCGTCATGTTCACGCAGATCGTCGCCCAGGCCGTTCCCGGTTCGGGCGGGGCGGGCGAGCCTATAACAGAAGAGGACCAGGCGGCGCTAGACGAAGGCCTGGCGCTGGAAAAGGAGTACTCGGGCGAGATCGAGCCGGCTCCCGAGCCCGAGCCTGCACCCGAAGCCGAGCCCGCACCCGAGCAGCCAGAGGCGTAAAACCCGCGCCGCGCCTGCTGCGAGCAGGGAGTGCGGTCCGCATATCGCAAGTCACAAGCAAAGGAGTCCCATGGCAGAACGAATACAGGTGAGCGCTGCCCATGCAGACGATGCTCCCGCCATGCCCAGCTGGGTCGGAGAGGAAAGCGTGACCTACGCGCAAGCGGGGGTCGACACGGCCGAAGGGGCACGTGCGGTGGGCGCCATCCGCGACAGCGTGAAGGCCACGTACCGGCCCGAAGTCATCGGCGACATCGGCGGCTTCGGCGGCCTGTTCGGCATCGGTGCCGCCAAGGACATGGAAGACCCCATCCTGGTGTCGGGCACCGACGGCGTGGGCACGAAGCTGCAAGTCGCGCGCTTGGCCGAAAAGCACGACACGGTGGGCATCGACCTGGTGGCGATGTGTGCAAACGACATCCTGGCCACCGGAGCCGAGCCCCTGTTCTTCCTGGACTACATCGCCGTGGGCAAGCTTCAGGCCGAAGCGGTTGCCGAGGTGGTGGCGGGCATCGCCGAAGGCTGCAAGCAGGCGGGATGCGCGCTCATCGGCGGCGAGATGGCCGAGCACCCCGGCGTCATGGACCCCGACGACTACGACCTGTCCGGCTTCTGCGTGGGCATCGTCGACCGTCCCCGCATGCTCGATCCCGAGCACGTGCGCGAAGGCGACGTGCTGATCGGGCTCGCGTCCAGCGGCCTGCATTCGAACGGCTATTCGCTGGCGCGCAAGGTGTGCGTCGAAGGCCGCACGCATTACGAAGTGCGCCTGGAGCGCGAGGAGCTTGGCGGCATGAGCGTGCAAGACGCGCTGCTGGTTCCCACGCGCATCTACGTGAAGCCCGTGCGCGCCGTGATCGACGAGCACCCCGGCGCCGTGCATGCCCTGGCCCATATCACGGGCGGCGGCATCACCGAAAACCTCGACCGCGCCCTGCCGTCCACGTTGGACGCGCAGGTGCAGGTGGGCACCTGGTGCATCCCGCCGATCGCACGGTTCGTGTGCAATGCGGCGCACTTGGACGAGACCGAGGCGCTCAAGACCTTCAACATGGGCGTGGGCATGGTGCTGATCGTGGACAAGGACGCGGCCGATGGCGTGATGGAGACGCTGCGCGCGCAGGGCGAAGAGGCCTTCATCATGGGCGCGGTGGTCCCCGGTGAGGGCAGCGTGTCCTACGAGGGCATCCACAGCCTGTTCGCCGAAGACGACCAGGAGTGCCCCTGCGCCGACGAGCCCGCGCCGCGCACGACCGAACGCGACGTGTTCTACGAAGATGACGAGATGGCGGCTGCCACCGATGGCGCCCCCGCACAGGACGGAGAATAGGGCATGGGCGCGCAAGACACCCTGAAGATCGGCGTGCTGATCAGCGGCAGCGGCACGAACCTGCAGGCGATCATCGACGCGATAGACGAGGGGCTCAACGTCGAGATCGTCAAAGTGCTCAGCTCGCGGCCCGATGCCTACGGCTTGGAGCGCGCCGCCCAGGCGGGCATCCCTACGGTGTCCCTTTCGAAGGAGGTCTACGCCGATCCCGACGTGGCCAACGCCCACATCGCCGCGCAGTTCGAGCAGGCCGGGGCCGAGTACCTGGTGATGGCCGGGTACATGCGCAAGATCGGCGCGCAGGTGCTCGACGCCTTCCCCAACCGCGTGATCAACCTGCATCCGGCGTTGCTGCCCAGCTTCCCGGGCGCCCACGGCATCCAAGACGCCTACGACGCCGGTGTGAAGGTGACGGGAGTGACGGTGCATTTCGCGAATGCAGAATACGACAAGGGCCCCATCATCGCGCAGCGCAGCGTGCCCATCCTGGAAGGCGAGGACATCGACCATCTGGAAGAGCGCATCCATCAGGTGGAACACGAGCTGTACCCCTGGGTGCTGGCGCACCTGGCGGCCGGCGACATCACGATCACGCCCGATCGCAAGGTGCATATCGCCAACGCATAGCACGGCGCCAAGCCGATCGCGCGGATAGGAGCAACCATGGACCGTACGGTGCTGCTTGGCATCATCGACAGCCTGCGCAAGGGGCAGGTGCCTGCCGTGAGCGAGCAGGACTTCCCGTGCTTTTCCCCGCAGGAAACCGAAGGCAACCCGTGGCTGTCGCCCGCGGTCTTGCAGCGCCTGGCGCGCAGCTGGAACGCCGATGACATCCCCACCTTCGAGCGCGCGGTGCGCGCCATCGACGAAGGCGAGCTGGGATGGTTGGGATTCAAGGTGGTCTACGACGCCGATGCCGCGGTGCGCAACGTCGACAACGAGGTGACGAAGAAGTACGGCGAAGAGGGCTCGGCCGACGGACTGGATGCGGTGTTCTTCTGCAGCGACGCCAAGGAACTGGCAAGCGCGCGCACGCCGTCTGCCCGCGACCGGTTCCAGATGAAGGATGCCACCCGCGGCCCGTCGATGCACACCGAGCAGTTCGACGGACTCACGTGGTGTTCGGTGCCCCTGCAGGACAAGGTGCGCGTCTGGCTGCTGGGGGCGAGCGATTCGGCGGCCGAGGTGGCAGCCCTGGCGGCGCACGTGGGCTTCGACGTGGTGGCGGTCGACTACGACGCCGCCTACCTGAACGAGCAGCGCTTCCCGGGTGTGCAGCGCCTGCTCATCGACTCGTTCGACGACATGGAGGACCTGCCGGCACGGACAGGCGACTACGTGTGCGTGCTCACGCGCGGTCACATGTACGATCCTCAAGGGTGCGTGTGGGCAACGCGGATCGGCGCCCATTACATCGGCATGATGGGATGCGCCGGCAAGAACCAGAAGGTGCACGGGCTGTGCCTCGAGCGCGGCATGACCGAAGAGCAGTGGCAGGCGATCAAGCGCCCCATTGGCCTGAAATTCGGAGCCGTGACCCCCGCCGAGTTGGCCATTGCCATCGTTGCCGAGCTGGTAGATGTAAGATACCACCAGCGCTACAGCAAGGAAGCGCGCGACAAGCACGATGCTGATTTAGGAAGGTAGCCTTATGAGCGATCCCATCATCAAGCGAGTACTGGTATCGGTAACCGACAAGACCGGCGTGGCGGAGTTCGCCCGCGCCCTGCACGACGAGTTCGGGTGCATGATCATCTCGACGGGTGGCACGGCGCGCGCCATAGCCGAAGCCGGAGTGGACGTGGTTCCCATCGACGACGTCACGGGCTTCCCCGAGATGATGGACGGACGCGTGAAGACGCTGCATCCGCGCGTGCATGGCGGTTTGCTGGCGAAGCGCAACAACGAGTCGCACATGGCCCAGGCCGCCGAGCATGGCATCGAGATGATCGACATGGTGGTCGTGAACCTGTACGCCTTCGAGAAGACCGTGGCCTCGGGCGCGGATTTGGACACCTGCATCGAGAACATCGACATCGGCGGTCCTTCGATGCTGCGCTCGTCCGCCAAGAACTTCGAGAGCGTGACCGTGGTCACCGACCCGGCAAGCTACGACGACATCCTGGCCGAGATGCGCGCCAACGGCGGAGCCACCACGCGCGCGACGCGTGCCCGTCTGGCCCTGAAGGTTTTCGAGACCACGGGTGCCTACGACACGGCCATCGCCGCCTATCTGCGCTCCAACGTCGACTAGGCTTAAAGGCCCAAACACACGAAACGTGCCCGTGCAGGCTGCGTCCTGCGCGGGCACGCGTGCGTCTGAAGGCTGGGTCTTTAGGCGGCTTCCGCCTGTTTCTTGCGCTCTTGGTAGGAGGCGAAGTCGCGCCTGATCGTGGCGATGTCGTAGAAGATGGCAAGCCCGCAGAAGAGCAGCGAGCCGCCGGTGAGCTGCACGCCCGCGCGCGGCGCCAGCAAGGCGATGAGCGGGCCGAAGAAGAACAGGAAGGGAACGATCAGAAGCGAGCTGCACCCGCGGTTGTTGCGGTAGAAGCCGTAGAACAGCGTGATGACCGCGTAGGTGAACATGCCCACGGCCAAATTTCCGGTCAGCGCGCAGATGATCAGCGTCCCGATCTTGCCGGCGAGCACCTTCATGTCCAGCGTGAACAGGCGCTTCGCCTCGTCGGCAAGCTCGGCCGCCGTCTTCTTGGGGGCCTGCCCGAAGATGACCTCGAACGGGTCGAATCCCGCACCTGCGCCCTCGCCTGTCTCGCCTCCCCACGACGTCCATACGTAGGTGAAGGGGATGCCGCCCCATTCCACGTTGCCTTCGGGGCGCTGCCCGCCCGAACCCTGGCCCGAGCCCGTGGGCGGCCAGCCGTATCCGGACGAGCCCGTCCAGCTCGAATCGGCGGGGCGGTAGGTGGTGTAGGGGTTGTTGTACGGGTTGCCCCAGCCGCCCGTGCGCGGGCCGTACTCGGGGTCCCACTTGCGCGAGAGCAGCACGTCGCGCGCTTCGTTGATCAGCTTCGTCTTGTCTTCCGCTTCTTGCTTCTGCACCGGGTCGGTGAACCGGTCGGGATGGTTCACGCGCACC
This sequence comes from uncultured Coriobacteriaceae bacterium, assembly GCA_902767025.1. Lineage (GTDB taxonomy): Bacteria > Actinomycetota > Coriobacteriia > Coriobacteriales > Eggerthellaceae > CACXMZ01. The sequence continues at coordinate 5,829 of CACXFZ010000240.1, read as the reverse complement.
TTGTCACGATGGGCCTTCTTGACCTCGTCGTCGGTGGCGCCATCGGACAGCCCCAGTATGTTGAGCGCTTCGGATTTCTTCATGAGCACACTATAGGGCAAAATCGCCTGCGCGCCGCAAGGAAGGGGCGGACGTTGATGTGACGTGAAGAAACCTGAGCGGTTTGCCGTACGGGACTTAGGCTATCTCGAGCACCAGGAAGCGGGTGCTGTTGGCCAGGCACAGCGTGTCGGAAGGGAAGATCGGCACGGCCATGGCAGGGGCGTTCGACTGCCGTCTGCTGCGCGGGGGCTCCACGACTTCCTCCCACTTGGTTTCGCCGCGGATGACGGTGGTCCCGTTGGTCGAGCCCAGCCCTTCGGCGTACCAGTGCCCGTCGGCGTCGCGGAAGATGCGCACGTGGCGCTTGGAGACGGTGGCGTCGACGTCGTTGATGGCGCCCTTCGCGGTGGACAGCGACCCGATCTCGGTCCCTTCGGGATCGGTGCTCAGCAAATACGCCGGCATGCGCAGCTTGCCGCCCACGATGCGGCACAGCCCGATGCGGGAGTCCGTCTCGGGTGAGCCCACGGTGCGGGACAGGTCGTCGTCGCGAGCGATGCTGGTGCGAAAGCCCGACGATGCGATGCGCCGGCTGAACTGCTGTGTGATCTCGGCGGCGCACGCGGGGTCGCCCAGGCAGCCCGCGCTGATGAACAGCAAGATCAGCAGCGTGGCCTTGTCCGATTCGTTGGGCAGGTTCATCTGCTCCAGATGCGTGCACATGTTGCGGTACAGGGTGTCGTTGAGGCCGAAACCCTGCAGTGCGGCGCACATGGCGTTGCATGCCTCGCCGGCGAAGTAGTCGACCACCTGCCCCTTGCCTTCGGGGTTGGGGTACTTCGCCAGTATGTTGGCGCAAATCGAGATGGCCGAACCGGGGAAGTCGGAAAACGCGCTTTCGGGGAAGTCGCCCGGGGCGGCGCGCACGACGGTGCGCGACAGCAGCGTGCGCTCACCCAGCCGGTCCTTCATCGGGGCCCCGCCGTAGTTGAACGAATCGCTGAACAGCGTGCGGGCAAGTTCGTTGTTCTTGATCGATGCGAACTGCTTCATGCAGCCGTACATCACGCTCGAGGGAGTTTCGACTTCGTTGGGCATGGTTGCCTCCATCGTTGTGCGCCACGTTCATTATAGCGCCAGAGACCAGGGCCTTCGCAGCGCACGAACCGCCATTTGTTGCGCAACAGAAAGCGTCGCGTCGCACCTATCGTGTATGCCAGAGGGGATGACCTGACAAGAGCAGAACGCAAGGAGGGGACATCATGGCACGCACGACGAGAATCGCCCGAAACGAGAGGGAAAGCGCTCCCGAGGCTGTGCAGATGGCAGTGTTCGTGGTGAGCATGGTGGTGGTGGCGATTGCCGTGTTCTACTGTGCCACGAAGATCGACGCCGGTGCCCCCGCCTACGCCTCCGACTACGAGGTTCCCGGCATCGCCATCGTGGATGCCGCTTCGGGGACCATCACGGGGCCGGCCAACGCGATAGCCGTCAAGGACGCCGTCGCCGTCACGCATCTGCAATGCACGCGCAACCACGTCGACGGGTCGCGTCCGGTATTGGCCATCTCCGGCAGCGTGGTGAACAATGCAGCGGCAGCGGTCAATGGCGTCGCGGTGAGCTTTGCCTACTACGACGAAGCGGGACGCGAAATCGGCCGCGACACCGTACAGGCCGGCAAGCTGGCCGCTGGCACTTGCAGGGACCTGGCGCTGGTGAGCTCGCTCGATGGGACGCAGGCCTTCGACGCGGCGTACTTCGACGTCGTCGGCATAACCACTTGCTAGTTGCAGGGATGCTCGAGTTGGATGGACGGTTGCGACCGGTAACAGATGGGAGAGATCATGTTTTGCTTCAACTGCGGTACGAAAGTGTTCGAGACAAGTGCGTTTTGCCCGCAATGCGGGAGCAACGTCGGGGCCCGCAAGGCCACCGTGCAGGCAGGTGCAGGTGCATCGGCGGCCACAGCCTCTGCCGTCGCCGCCATGCCCGCCGTGCAAACGCCGAAACGTGCGGTTACGGGTGGCGCGCGGGCGCAGCAGGCAGCTGCGCAGCCCGTCCACGCAAGCGCAGGGAGCGTTGCGCGCGTCGCGGCGAAACCGGATGGCATGCGCTGGGCGGCCCGTGCGGCTGCCGCCCTTGCTGCGATGTTCATGCTCATGCCCTGGGTCAAAGTAGAAGGAGTCGGCAAGGTGAACGAAGCGCTTGGCGGGTTCGGTTCCTTGCTGGGGACGAGCACTCCGAGCATGCAAGAAGAGTTCACGGCTCTGGACGTCACGAAGCTTCTGGACTGGGTGCACTCGATGGTAGGGTCTTCGGACATCCAGGGTCTGATGATCGCCCTGACGGGTGCATGGGTGCTGGCGCTGGGCCTGCTTGTTGCTGGCTTGGTCGCCTCTTTCGTGGGCAAGCGCACAACTGCGCTGCTTGCCATGGGAGGCGTGGCTGTCGCTGCAGCGGCCCTGGTATGGGCGGCGGCGCTGGCGCTGGCGAACGCATCGCTTGGCATGAAGCTGCTGGGCATCACCCCCTGGGCGGCGATGACCGTCCTGGCAGGGTTGGCCGCCGTCGTGTGCGCCCTTCTTGCACATACGCGGCGTTCGACGGTATAGTCTTGAACATGCGAGTACGCGCGAGCGAAAGGAACGACCATGACCGCAGCCGATGCATTCACGCCGCAGGATGGCACCGAGGTTTCGCTGGAAGGCGACGCTGGCACGATAGACCAGCTCAGAGGCCGTGTCATGGAGCTTGCGATCGAGCGCGACGTGCTCATCGCCGAGCTTGGCGAAGCGCTCTACGAGAAGTTCAAGGGCGACCCGCAGGCGCGGGAAGGCCTGGAAAGCTACTTCGAGGCGATAGACCAGATCGACCAGCAGGGCGCGTTCATCTCCGACCAGATCGCCCAGTTGCAGGGAGCATCCGAGGTGCCCGAAGCTGCACCAACATCCGCTGATGCAGCCGAGTTGGCACCCGAGCCAGAGCCGGCACCTGTTCCCGTTCCCGAGACCGCACCCGAACCAGCCCCTGCGGTCAACGCGGCACCCGTGCCCGCCGCCGCGACGGTTTCCGCAGTGGAGCCCCTTGATGTTTCCGCATCCGGCCCCATCTGCATTGCCTGCGGCACCGTGCTGGGAGCACAGGATAGGTTCTGCTACGAGTGCGGCACGCCGGTGGCTCCCGTGGCCGATGCCGCATCGCCCGGCCCGGCGCCCGCTTTCCTGTGCGCTGCCTGCGGTGCATCGATGAATCCCGGAGACCGCTTCTGCATGGCCTGCGGAGCCCCCGCACCCGCCGATCAGCCAGCGGTGGCGCCCGCATCCGCCGAGCAACCGGCTCCCGAACCTGCACCCGCACCCGAGTCCGTTGTGGCACCAGCAGCGTCCGAGGCTCCTGCCGCTGCGATGCCGCAAGCGCTCGACCCCGATGACGACATCACCATTTTGGTGCAGGACGCCCAGCAGCTCTACCGGCAGGCATCTGTTGAGCCTGCCCCCGAACCCGAGCAGGACGCTGCTTCTGCAGTGGACGAGCCTTCGTATGCGCAACCGGTCGATCCATCGGAAGACGCAACCGTTCTCTTGCAGGATACCGTGCTGCGGCAGGCGGCCGAGGCGGCTGCGGAGCCCGACGTCGCCACGCCCGTCGCATTCGACGAGTGCGAGGCGCCGACGCAGCTGCTGCAGCCCGTGGGCGATGACACCCTGGGTGGCGAGCCCGCCCAGGACCAGCAAGAGGCCGGCGAAGGCGCCACCCGTCCCGCATTCTGCATGAACTGCGGTACGCCGGCAGGGGAGACCGACATCTTCTGCGGGGCGTGCGGCACCAAGCTTTCGTAAGAGAGGGAAACCTTCTTGCCCGCGGCCGTCCGAGTCGGCCTACCTCGTTTCGTTTTGGCAACTTGACGCGTGTGCGCGGGAGGGCTTGAGCGGGCGATGGTATACTAATCCGACAGTTTTGCAGACCAAGCGGGAAGGCGTGGATGAAGAAGTCGCTTCTCATAATCCTGGCAATCATTGCCGGCGCCTTCATTCTGGGAAACCTCGACACCATCACGCAGATTTGGGATGCCACGAAAACGGGGGCGACGGTACCGTTGGTCCTGGCGTGCATCATCATGGTGTTTCGCCACCTGGTGCAGGCCGTTTCGTACAAGGCCGCGTTCGAGGCAGTCGATTTCAGCGGCCCGAAGCTGTGGGACTACGTGGTCCTGATATTCAGCCTGGTGTTCATCAACACGTTCTGCCTGTTCTCGGGCGCCACCGGCGTTGCCTTCATCATCGACGACGCGTACCGCAAGGGCGCGGACTTGGGCAAGGCGACCAGCGGCGCGGTCCTTTCGCAGATCGGCTATTTCGCCGCCGTGTTCGTCATCTCCATCATCGGCTTCACCACGATGATCATCTCCGGCAACGTGAACTGGGTGTTCGTCACCGGTGCCGTGTTGCTCGCCGGAACGCTGATCGCGATGTCGAGCATGTACCTGGTGGGCTATTTCCGTCCCGCATGGCTGTATGCGCTGTTCAACTTCGCGGCCCGGCCCATCGGTGCGGCTGCCCGTGTGATCAAGCGGCCGCTGAAGGACAGCTGGGGCAATGCCACGGCCGAGTCGTTCATCAGCGCCGCGCGCGTCATGGCGAAAAGCCCGGGCGGCACGGCCACCAGCGTGGCCTGGGCGTCGTTTTCGGCGTTGCTGAACATGATGTGCCTGGTGGCCATCGGCTATGCGTTCGGATTCGAAAACGTCGCGGCGCTGATCGCCGCGTTCGCCCTGGCGGCCATCTCGGTGGTCTTGAGCCCCACCCCCCAGGGCATCGGCGTGGTCGAGGCGGCCATCGCCGCGGTGCTCACCGCATACGGGTGCTCGCTGGCGACGGCGACGGCCATCGCCCTGGTCTACCGCGGCATCATGTTCTGGATGCCCTTCGTCATCGGCGCAACCCTGCTTTCGCAATCGGGGTTCTTCCGCGGGAAGAAGGACCCGACGCGCGAGCAGAAGGACAAGGACATCGCGTGGATTTCGGGAACGCTTCTGGGCATCGTCGGCGTGGTCAACATCGGCCTGAACATCATTCCGGCCTTCTTCGCGCCGTACAGCCGGCTGGTAGAGTGGGTGGACTTCCACGAGCTGTTCGCCGGGCCGACCATCCTGCTTTTCGGCATCATCTGCCTGATCCTTGCCTTCGGGCTGATCAAGCGCTACCGCATCATCTGGGCGTTCGCAACGGCATCGCTGGTGCTGGTGGCGGGCGTCGAGTTCCTGTTCTACCAGACCATCCCGGTGGGCATCGCGTCCCTGGCTTTGGCGGCGTGGCTGATGTGGAAGCAGTCCGCGTTCTCGCAGAGCCTGATGGACCCGAACACGCGCCTGGGCCGCGGCGTGCTGGCGTTCATGGGTGACGACGCCCCGGGTGGCACGAGCGAGCAGGCCGCCGCCCAGGCCCGCCTTGCCGATTCGGTGGCCGTGGCGACGACGATCGTGAAGGACGAGAGGCGCTCGGCCATGGACATCGCATCCCAGATCGAGGACCTGGAGCAGGGCAAGATCGAAAAGCGCGACGCCAGCGAAGTGGGCTGGGGTGTTGGCGATCGGGAGGCCGGCACCAAGGATTCTGCCAAGCAGCAGGGCGAACCGAGCAGGGGCGCCCATGCGGCTGGAGCCGCGGCTGGCGAAGATGACGGTCAGGTGCGCGTGCCCAAACATGCCGCCCCGAACGTCGAGTCGCCCGACGATGCCGCCGCGCCCGACGAGCCCAGGCTCTCGCCGATCGAAGAGATCGCGCTGGT
>CACXFZ010000239.1 GCA_902767025.1 uncultured Coriobacteriaceae bacterium | reverse complement strand
TCCGTCGGCGAGCAGGCCGGCTGCGCGCATCTTGCCGTCGTCGGACCCGAACGGCCAGTCCTGCGCGATGTCCATGCCGACAAGCGCCGCGCGCGCCTGGGCGAAGTCGTCCGTGCGCGGGTTGGCCAGAAGGCCGGCGCTCAGAAGCCGCATCGAGGCGCACAACGCCTCGACGAATCCTTCCTGGGAAAGGCATTCCTGCACGGCTTGCACGTCGTAGGTTCCATGGGTGAGTGTCTGGTTCAAAGGTTCTGGCATCGCAGGTCTCCTGAGGTTCTAATCGTTGCTGATACCGATGTTGTTCTGGATCTCGGGATAGTTCGCCAGCTCGCCAGGTTGGGCAAGGGCGCGCAGGGCGGCCTCGCTTTGCTTCACGAGCAGGTGCGGGCTCGTGTACGAGGAATCGGGCAGGGGCAGGATGTCCGACGAGCATTCGGGGTGCGCCTGGAGCAATTCTCCCTCGTCGCCGAATTCCAGGGCGCGCAACGGGCATGCCTCCACGCATACCGGGGCCTGACCCGCCTCCACGCGCTCCGCGCAGCCGTTGCACTTAGAGCTCTGCTGCAGGTCGGGGTCTATGGACGGCGCATGGTAGGGACAGGCTATCGTGCAGTACCCGCATCCGATGCAGCGCTCGATGTGCACGCTCACCAGCCCCAGCTTGTCCTTGTGCATGGCGCCTGTGGGGCATACCTTCATGCAGGCGGGGTTGGCGCAGTGGTTGCAGGCGATGGAGACGTGGTACGCGTAGGCGTCTGACACCACCGCGCTGCCATCGCTGCGCGTGGTGCCGCCCTCGTAGTCGATGACGCGCCTGAACCTGCGGCCAACTGTCAGGTCCTTGTAGTCTATGCACGCCATCTCGCACGTGCGGCAGCCCGTGCACCGGGTGTTGTCGAAATAGAACGCGAAAGCCACGACAGTTCCCAAGAAATCCTTTGCGCATGCGCATGCGCCACGCTTCTCCCACAGTGCCATTCTATCAAGTGAAGCCCCGCACGCATTGCAGGTTTTCTGCGCGTGCGGGGCTTCGTCGGTGCACGAGGCTCGTCGTAGGAAGGGGAGGGGGCCTCGTGCGCGATGTTAACGTGCTACGAGAAGGCCACCACGCCGGTCACTTCGGACACGTTGGCGATGGCGCCCGAAGCCACGTCGGGGGACGTTGCCGCCGGGCAGGGCACGATGACGATGCTCGGCTTGGTGGCTGCAGGGTCGGCCAGCGGCGGGATGACATCCGTGGCGTCGGGATGGTCCTTGCGCAGCTTCTCGATATCGCCGAACTCCAGGGCGCGCAGCGGGCAGGCGTCCACGCAGATGGGGTTCAGGCCCTCGGCCAGGCGGTCGCGGCACAGGTCGCACTTGTTGGCCTTCCTGGTGCTCTCGATGAAGATCGGCACGCCGTAGGGGCAGGCGTCGATGCACAGCTTGGCGCCCGCGCACTGGTCCTGGTTGATGAACACGATGCCGTCGTCGTCCTTCTCGATGGCGCCAGCGGGGCATGCGGGCAGGCATGCCGGGCTTTCGCAGTGGTTGCATGCGGCCGACACGTGGTACATGAACACGCTCGAGGTCAGGCCCTCGCCTTCGGCGGCAATCGCACCGCCTTCGTAGTCGAACACGCGGCGGAAGGTCTCGGTCTGCTCCAGGTTGTGGTAGTCCTTGCAGGCCATTTCGCAGGTATGGCAACCCGTGCACCTGCTTGAATCAAAACAGAATCCATACTGAGCCATGGTTTGCCTCCTTTAAGCCTTGGTCACTTGAACGATGAACGAATGCGCAGGACCGTTGCCCTTGGCAAGCGGGGTGGGATGGTAGGTGGTCAGCGTGTTCACGCAGCCGCCCTTGTCCACCTTGTCGCCGCTCATGTCCGCCTTGTGCCAAGCGCCTTGCGGGATGCCCACGGTGCCGGGAACGATGCGGTTGGTCACCTTGGCCTCGATCTCGATTTCGCCTGCGGGGCTGGTCACGCGCACCTTGTCGCCCGAAACGATGCCACGGGCTTCGGCGTCGGCGGTGTTGATCCATGCCTGCTGGCGTGCCACCTGCTCAAGCTCGGGGATGAAGCCGAACGAGCTGTGGGTGCGGCTCTTGTGATGAAAGCCCGCTCCGTACAGCGGGAACTCCTCGGTGACCGAGCCGTAGCCCTGGAAGCCGCCGTGGAAATCGGGGATCGGGTGGATGCGCTCTTCGTTTTCGAACTCCCACTCGTCGTTGAGCTGTGCGAGCTGCTCGGAGTAGATCTCGATCTTGCCCGAAGGCGTGTCGAGGGCGTTCTTCTTCGGGTCGTCGCGGAAGTCCTTCAGGCCCACGGCCGGGTCGACGGCGCGCTTGTAGACGCCCTGCTCCTGGATCTCGTCCCACGAAGGCATGTCCTTGTCGGCTTCGGCGCCGGCCTCGTAGAGGAACTTGACCCAGTCTTCCTGGGTGCGGCCCTGCGTGAACTCGGCCTTCTTGCCGAACAGGTCGGCCAGATCAGCCAGCACGTCGTAGACGGGACGGCAGTCGCCCGGAGGCGTCTGGGCGGCGCTGCCCACGGTCACGCCCGTGTAGTACTCGGAGTAGCCCTGCGTCTGCATGTTGATCTGCTCGGAGCGCATGGCGTCGGGCAGCAGCAGGTCGGCGTACTTGGCCGAGTCGGTCATGACGGTGTCCCACACCAGGATGAACAGGTCGTCGTCGGACTTGCTCGTGAGCACTTCGTGCACCTTGTTGATGTCGCCGTGCTGGTTGGTGATGCAGTTGCCTGCGTAGTTCCAGATGAAGTGGATGTCGCTCTTCAGCTTGCCGTCGTTGTCGGCCAGCTCGTCGTTGGGATCCAGGATGCCCGCGTTC
>CACXFZ010000238.1 GCA_902767025.1 uncultured Coriobacteriaceae bacterium | reverse complement strand
GCTCCTCTCAGGATGGCAAAATGGGGCGCTTCGGCCTGCGCTCAGGACAAAGTGGGGCGCTTCGGCCTGCGCTCAGGACAAAATGGGGCGCTTCGGCCTCCGCTCAGGATGCAGGTTGGCAAAGCTACCCCATGTGCAGCACGAGCTTGTAGATGTTGAGCACGATAACCAGCGTGCCCACGAACAGCAGCATGGCGCGGGTGGGGATTTTGCTGGTTAGGCGCGCAGCGATGGGTGCGGCCACCACGCCGCCGATGATCAAGCCCAGTACGATGGTCCAATACTGCAAGAAGCTATCCAGCAGTACCACGAAAGCGGTGGTCTCGGCCACGGTTACGAAGAACTCGGCTGCATTGACCGACCCGATGGTGCGCCGCGGGTCGTGGCTCGAGGCAAGCAACGTCGACGTGACCACCGGCCCCCAGCCGCCTCCGCCCAGCGCGTCGGAAAAACCGCCGACGAAGCCGAGCGGGTAGGCGTACGCGCCGAAGCTGCGCTCCTTGTGCGTCATGCGGATGCCTTTGGTCAGGATGACCACGCCCATGACGATGAGGTATATATCGATGATTATGTCGAGCAGGGCGCTTTCGAAGCTTGCGAGCACCCACGCACCCAAGATGCCGCCGGGAATGCCGGCGACGAGCAGCATCTTCAGCAGGTGCTTGTCCACGTTCTTCATTCGCCAATGGGATATGCCCGAAGCCAGCGTAGTGAACATCTCGGCCGCGTGTACGCAGGCGCTCGACACCGCCGAAGGCACTCCGGCAGAGCGCAGGAAGGTGTTGCAGCTTACGCCATAGGCCATGCCGGCCGTGCCGTCAATCATCTCGGCCAGAAAGCCGAGCAATATGAAAAGGGCAAGCTCCATGCGTCTCCTCGCTTGTTTGTGTGCTCCTGATTATATAATGCGTGCAGCACATATTTGGCAGGACGCGAGCAAGGCAAGGAACGGGCAACGAACATGGAAGCGCTAACGCATCTGGACGCCCTCGAGGCCGAGTCCATCTACATCATGCGCGAGACCGTCGCCCAGGCGGAGCGCCCCGTCATGCTCTATTCCATCGGCAAGGACTCGTCGGTGATGCTGCATCTGGCGATGAAGGCGTTCGCCCCCGAGAAGCCGCCCTTCCCGCTGATGCACGTGAACACCACCTGGAAGTTCCGCGAGATGATAGAGTTCCGCGACCGGCGCGTGGCCGAGCTCGGCCTGGAGCTTATCGAGTACGTTCACCAGGAGGGCATCGACGCCGGCATAAACCCCTTCGACCATGGCGCCGCTTACACCGATATCATGAAGACCGAGGCCTTGAAGCAGGCGCTTGACCTTCACGGGTTCACGTCGGCCTTCGGGGGCGCGCGCCGCGACGAGGAGAAAAGCCGCGCCAAGGAGCGTGTGTTTTCCTTCCGCGACGCCAACCACGCCTGGGACCCGAAGAACCAGCGCCCCGAGCTGTGGCATCTGTTCAACGCGCGCGTGAATCCGGGCGAGAGCATGCGCGTCTTCCCGCTTTCCAACTGGACCGAGGCCGACGTGTGGCAATACATTCAGCGCGAGCAGATCCCCATTGTGCCGCTCTACTTCGCGGCCGAGCGCCCCGTGGTCGAGCGCGATGGCCAAGTATTGCTGGTCGACGACGACCGCTTCCGCTTTCTGCCGGGCGAAGAGGTTCGCCACGAGATGGTGCGCTTCCGAACGCTGGGCTGCTATCCGCTCACCGGCGGCGTGCGGTCGAATGCGGTGACGCTCGACGAGGTGGTTGCCGAAACGCTGGGCGCCGTCACGTCCGAGCGCACGAGTCGCATCATCGACCGCGATGGGGGCTCGGCCTCCATGGAGAAGCGCAAGCGGGAGGGGTACTTCTAATGGACGACGTGAGGAATGCCGAGCCGGGTGCCAAGGCGGACTCCGCAATCAGTTGCGACAAGGGGCTTCTGCGCTTCGTGACCTGCGGCAGCGTTGATGACGGGAAATCGACGCTCATCGGGCACATGCTCTACGACGCCAAGCTCGTCTTCGCAGACCAGGTGCAGGCGCTCGAACTGGACAGCGCGGCAGGTTCGGCGGGGGAGGGCGAGCTCGACTACTCGCTGCTGCTCGACGGCCTGGCGGCCGAGCGCGAGCAGGGCATCACCATCGATGTGGCTTACCGTTACTTCGCCACGCGGGAGCGCAGCTTCATCGTGGCCGACTGTCCGGGTCACGAGGAGTACACGCGCAACATGGCGGTTGGCGCATCCACGAGCGATCTGGCTGTCATCCTGGTGGATGCGACCAAGGGGCTGCTGCCCCAGACCTACCGGCATGCGCGCATCTGCGCCCTGATGGGCGTGAAGCGCTTTGTTTTCGCTGTGAACAAGATGGACCTGGTGGAGTATGCGCAAGAGCGCTTCAATCAGATTGTGGCGGGCATCGACGAGCTGATGTGCGAGCATTCCCATGTGGGCTACGATCTCATCCCTGTGTCGGCGCGCAAGGGCGACAACGTTGCGGCTCCTTCGGCGAAGATGGCCTGGTACCGCGGGCCTGCGTTGCTGGCCTTCCTGGAGTCGGTAGACGCCTCGGATGCTCGAGGCGGCCAGGAGCCTTGCAAAGCTGAGTGCGGGTTCACTTTGCCAGTTCAACGCGTTTGCCGGCCCGATGACACGTTCCGTGGCTACGAAGGCACGGTGGCTTCTGGTTCCATTGCTGTGGGCGATGCGGTGCGTGTGCTGCCGAGTGGCACGACCTCGCGCGTTGGCTCGATCCTGGCTGCCGGTCAGAACGCGCAGGTGGCCCGCGAGGGCCAGGCGGTCACTGTCAGCCTGGGTGACGAGCTCGATGTCTCACGCGGCTGTGTGATCGAACATGGCAGCAGTGTCGACGTCAGTTCGCTGCTCGCCGTCAAGCTGCTCTGGATGGACGACACCGACCTGGTGGAAGGCAAGGGTTTCCTTTTCAGGATCGGCACCGCCGAAGTGCCGGGCACGGTCTACGAGATTTCGCACAAGGTGGATGTGACCACGGGCGACTTCCTGCCAGCTCGCCGCATTGCGAAAAACGAGATCTGCGCATGCAAGATTTCACTGGGGCACAAGGTTCCCTACCAGGTGTTCGCCGAAAACCGCTCTTTGGGATCGATGGTGCTCGTGGACCGCGTGACCAATGCCACGGCCGCCGCAGGCGTGATCGAGCACAAGCTGAACCGCTCCGACAACCTCACCTACCACCAGATGGATGTTACGCGCGAGTTGCGCGAGCATCAGATGGGCCAGCGCGCTTGCACCCTGTGGTTCACCGGGCTTTCCGGATCGGGCAAGTCGACGCTGGCTAATGCCCTGGAAAAGCGCCTGCACGCTCTGGGCCGTCACACCATGCTGCTCGACGGCGATAATGTGCGTTTGGGCCTCAACCGCAACTTGGGCTTCACCGAGGCCGATCGCATCGAGAACATCCGGCGCATCGCCGAGGTGGCCAAGCTCATGAATGATGCAGGCCTGATCGTGCTCACCTCGTTCATCTCCCCGTTCGCAAGCGACAGGCGCAACGCCGCCGAGATCATCGGGGCAGACTCGTTCTTCGAGATCTACGTGTCCACCTCCATGGAGGAATGCGAGCGACGCGACGTGAAGGGGCTCTACGCCAAGGCGCGCAGGGGCGAGCTTGCGAACTTCACGGGCATCAGCAGCCCCTACGAGGCACCCGAGAACCCGGATGCCGTGGTCGACACCTGCGATGAGCCTATCGACGATGCCGTCGAGCGCATCATGCAGCTGATTGCAGACCGTTGGAGCGAGCAATAACCACGATGAGCACGACGTCGTCCGCTGTGCCAAGAAGACTTACTGAAGTCATCTCTCGTCTCTCGGGTTTCATTATTCTTTACGGAAGCAGAACCATGCGATCATCGGGGCAGGCGTCTTGCGAACTAGCCTAACCTTAGCCAATATGGTATATTTGCCTTGACCAAGAGGAGGCTGC
>CACXFZ010000237.1 GCA_902767025.1 uncultured Coriobacteriaceae bacterium | reverse complement strand
GCGCTCGTGCAAAGCACCCTGCGAAAGCTCGCGCACATCGACACCGTCCACGCGCACGCTGCCCGAGGTCACGTCGTACAGGCGCAGGATCAGCTTGAGCACCGTCGACTTGCCCGAACCGGTTGCCCCGATGAATGCCGTCGTCGACCCTGCGGACACCGTGAACGACACGTCCTTGAGCACTGGTTCCGACTCTTCGTCGTAGGCGAAGGTGACATGGTCGAATTCGATGCACGCGCCCTTGCCGGTTGCCAATTCGGCGTCGCGTGGGCTTTCGGGGTCGACGATGGAGGGCCTGCACGCCAGCACTTCGTCTATGCGCTCGGCGGCGACCAAGGCGCGCGGGAGCATGATGGCCACCATCGACAGCATCATGAAGCTGGTGATGATGACCATCGAGTAGGTGATGAACGCGATCATCTGGCCGGTTTGCAGCGAGCCTTCGTTGATGTATCCCGCGCCCACCCACACGATCAGCGCCGACACGCCGTTGAGCACCAGCTGCGTCGTGGGCATCATGAACACCATCGCCCGGTTCGTGAACAGCTGGATGCGCATCAGGTCGCTGTTGGCCTCGTCGAAGCGGTTCTCTTCGTAGTCCTGGCGGTTGAAGGCGCGCACGACGGGCAGTCCCGTCAGGATCTCGCGCGCCACCAGGTTCACGCGGTCGATGAGCTGTTGCAGGATCTTGAACTTGGGCATCGCCACCAGCATGATGACGAAGATGGCCGAAAGCACCACGACGACCGCCAAGGCGATGATCCAGCTCATCTTCACGTCGGTCTGGATCACCATCACGATGCCGCCAAGGGCCATCAGCGGCGCGAACAGCACCATGCGCATCGTGACCATGCAGACCATCTGAATCTGCTGCACGTCGTTGGTGCCCCGCGTGATCAGCGAGGCGGCACTGAACCGCTGGACTTCGGCGTCGGAGAAGTTGACCACGTTCGAGAACAGGCGCTGGCGCAGGTCTCGCGCAATGGTCGCAGACGTGCGCGACGCCACGAACGATATCAGGATGGCTGCCAACGCGCCTACGGCGGTAATCAGGAGCATGCGCAGGCCCACGCCTACAAGGTAGGCCGTCTGCTGACCGCCCACGTCTACCCCCTGCGCCTCGTATGCCGCTCGGATGTCCGAAGACGCCTGCGTCTTTTCCAGGGCGCTCACGTCGTCCCACGAACGCCCTTCGATGCCGAGCGCGCTCAGGACGCCATGGGCGGGATCGGACTCGTCGAGCGAGCCGGATGCGTAGTCACGCGCCAGGGCGTCCACGTCGATGCCCGACTGCGCGATGCCCACGTCCACGATGCTCGCCGTGTACCCGGGCAGGGCCAGGTCGCATATCGCATGCACCAGGAGCAAGACGATGATGAGCGCAAGCGCGCCCTTGTGCTGCAACAGGTACTTGAATACTCTCATGTGCCCATTGTAGCGATTTCCGATGGGCTTTTGCGAGCGAGCCGCTGCCTAGATCCAAAGGCAACGGCGGGTTGCCCTGCTGGGGCGGCCCATCACCTCATGCGGGCGCGGGGATGCGCCGCAAGGTATTCCTGCTGGATGTGGCTGCGCTGCACATGCGTGTATATCTGCGTGGTCGAGATATCCGAATGGCCCAGCATCTCCTGGATCACGCGCAGGTCTGCGCCGCCTTCGAGCATGTGGGTGGCGCACGAGTGGCGCAAGCTGTGCGGATGCAGGTTCTTGACGCCGATGGCCAAGCCCGCCTTCTGCACGATGGCGAACACGCTCTGGCGCGACAGGCGCGTGCCGCGCTGGTTCAGGAACACGGCTGCCGTGGGCGGTGCGGATGCCTTCTGCAGGCGAGAGCGGCCATCTTCGAGGTAATCGCGCATGCTGCGCTTCGCAGCCCCGGAAAAGGGCACGACGCGCTCCTTGCTCCCCTTGCCCAGCACCAGCAGGAACTCCTCGTCGAAGCGCACGCGGTCAACGTCCAATCCCACGAGCTCGCTCACGCGCAATCCGCACCCGTACAGCACTTCCAGGATCGCCCGGTCGCGCAACTGGGCCGGCTTGCGGCCTCCCACGGAATCGATCACGCCCTCCACCTGCTCGATGCTCAGCACGTCGGGCAGCTTCTGGGGCTTCTTGGGAAACGACACCGTGTCGCAGGGGTTCGACCTGCACAGGTTCTCGCGCACCAGGAAGCGGTGGAAGCTCTTGAGCGACGAGATGCTGCGCGACAGGCTCGACGGCGCGTAGTCCTTGACGTTGAGCAGGTACTGCTCGAATTCGACGACGTCGCTTCGCTGCACCTGGTCGAAGTCGTGCAAAGGGGCGCGCGTAAACCCCAGCTCGGGATCGGTCAAAAACGCATGGTAGACCTCGAGGTCGTGACGGTACGCCTTCACGGTCAGCGGCGACGAGCCGCGCTCGACGCTCAGGTGCGAAATGAACTCTTCGATGCTCTCGATCATGGGCTCATTGTACGCCATGTG
>CACXFZ010000236.1 GCA_902767025.1 uncultured Coriobacteriaceae bacterium | reverse complement strand
GGCCGCGTCCTTGAACATCTTGTAGTGCAGCAGGCAGAAGTCGTCGTCGACCGCAACGGGGTCGCGCACGTCTATCCACCGGTACCCCCGGCTTGCGCCCCCGTAGGTGCCGCGCTTGAGCGGGTCGTACGCCTCATTCTCGCCGCAGGGCGCCTTCACGTACCGCTTGCCCGTCTCCACTTCCTCGAAGAGCAGGTCGAGCGGGCTCCTGTAGTCCTCGTCGTTCTCTTTGGCCTTCGCAAGCGAGAGAAGCGTGACGAGCCCCGACAGGGAGCGGTCCCTTTCAGGGCAGTGCCTCACCAGGTAGCCGATGAGCGCCACGTAGAGAAGGCGCTCGGCGTTCTCCCAGAACGGGTCGCTGGAATGCTGGTCGTCGCCTGTGGTGTTGTCGATCAGGCAGGTGACGAACTCCAGGATGTCGGCTTCGGTCCTCACGTAGGCGAGCGGGTTGTAGTGCCTGGACTTGGAGAAGTCGATGGTGTTGAAGGGGACCACCTCGTAGCCGCCCGCCTGTAGCATGCCGCCCATCTTGGGAAGCGAGGTGCCCTTGGGATCGGTGATCAGGTAGTTGGCGTTCATCTGCATGGTGTTGGGCTCGAAGTAGCTGCGGGTCTTGCCCGAGCCCGATCCGCCCACGACCAGTACGTTGCGGTTGCGCTCGTAGCGCCAGTCGTGGTCGGGCCTGCTCATGGCGAGCCCGTAGTTCTTGGTGAAGAGGATGTTGTTGGAGAGGTCCTCGGCGTCCATGAATCTGCGGCCCTCGCGGCGCGTTCCCCACTTGGCGGACCCGTGCTCCTCTCCTTCGCGGTCGGGACGCCCGTGCGCGAGCGCGTAGGCCCATGCCATCCACACGGCGCAGGCAGCGACGAGGCCGGTGGCGAGCGCGGCGGGCTCGGCGGACAGCGGCCCATGGGAGATGACGTACGCGGGAAGCTGCTCGAAGCCATGCTGCAGGTTCAGCACGGGATGGCCTTCCATGGTCAGCAGACACGCCACGTATGCGTTTCCCAGGAAGAATGCAAGCGCCGAAAGGACGGCGGCGGCGATGGTGCCGCCTGCGCTGGGCCTCACTTGACCCTCGTCTCTATCGCCCGCTCTGCGCGGTCGCGCTCCAGGCCGGGCGCGCGTTCGGCCTCCAGGGCCCTGCTCGCCTCGCGCGCCTCTTCGGCGCGCTGCTCCAGCGGGCGCTCGTCTTCGAGCCTGCCCTTCTCCCTGGCCTGCTGCCTGCAGCGCTCCGCCGCCTTCTCGGCTGCGGGTTCGACTTCCCGGGACAGCTCGTCGAGGCTGTTCCAGACCTCGCGCGCGTCCTTGATGCGGAAAAGAAGGTACTCCTTGCCGGTTTCCTGGTCGGCGAACCAGGTGGGCTCCACGCCGTGGGCGCGCAGCTTGGCCTCGACGATTTCCTTGATGTCCTCGTAACCCTCGAAGGCCTGGAACTCGGACATGTCGAGCTTGGCCCACTCCTTGGGCTCCTCCCAAGGGGCGGCCGCATCGCACGACAGCTCTCTCGCCGATTGCTTCGCGTTCTCGAACGCGTCGTGAAGGTCGCTGGCCCGCTGCCGCATCGCCCATTCGCCGTGGCGCTCGGCGAACCTCGCGAACGAGTCCAGCATCTTCTCGCCCGATTCGTCTCCGTAGTCGCTTGCCATGTGTGAAGGTCCTTTCCCTCGAAATGCGGGTGGGACCTGGTGCTCGTCCGCCTATCCCGCGCCTAACTCCTGCCGATCGCCAAGCGTGCTGGCGATGGGGATGGCGCGCTGCTCATCTGCTCGGACGCGCGAAGGCACGCCTCGGCCCTTTCGGACAGGGACGCGCTTTCGATTCTCGACAGATGGTAGGTTTGGATGTCGGCTGCAAGCTCGCTCAGGCGGTCGTCGCCGGCCTCGTCGGCAAGCTGGTAAAGGTAGCGGGCCACCTGCCCGGGCGTTTCGACCAAGCTGGTGCGCGCGTACGCGGAGAACCCCTCGAAGTCGCGATGGTCGTCCGCGATCTCGTAGTGCAGGTATTCTTCCGAAAGGTCGACGAGGCGGCTGTGCAGCACGTTCAAGCTGGTGGCGGCCTCGCGTTCCCTTCCATGATCTCCGATCAAGTTGACCCCTAACGACTGACTGGCGGCTGGCCTCGCCTACGAGCTTTCGCCCTGGCGCGGTTGGCTGCTGCGTTTCTGCACCACCCCTTGGGGGATGAGAGATTCGAGCGGAAGCTTCAGCACGAAGCACAGCCTCACCAGTTCCTCTGCCTTCAGGCCCCTTTCCCTTCGGAAAACCCTGCGCATGTGCTCTTCGTCGACGCGAGCCCGACGTGCAAGTTCGTAGGAGGGCATCCCTCTTTCTTCCCTTGCCCTGTCGATTACTTCGACGATGAAAGACGCGTGGTCCATGTCAACCTCCTTGCCGACGACCAGCAGATTTCTCCGATTGGTCGCGGCTTGGGGCCGGTGCAGAGAGGGCCATGTCGGCCACGCAAAGATAGCAGCGCGCTCGGTTCGGTGGGGGAAATTGGACGCATTTCGGCTGCGCGCGCACGATACACGTTTGCCCGCAGCCGATTTTCGGTTGCGGGCAGGGCTGGCTCTGCTGCGTTTTCGGTGCGTGTCCAGACATCCGGAACAATCGGGGGCAAGGGGGTTCGGGCAACCGTGGCGCAATAACCAAAGCGACCGCCCCGTGGACGGCCGCCGGTTGCCTGCCCTGCACGGGCGGAACAGCCTAGGTGCGCGCTAAGCTCGGTGCAGGTGACGCCGCCAGCACTGAAACAGCGTGTCTTAGGGCCGGTATATCTCGACTGGCGTGAGCATGGGTCCTCTCCGTTTCAATGCTGCGTATCTGCCGATGTTCACATTCTCTATTATCCTCCAACGCCTCGCTCAATGAGTACCATGCGTGGTGCTTAGCCGTGTGCATCTTTCGGCGGGGGCGCCTTCTCGATCAGCTCCCAGACCGGCCTCGTGAAGCAGTAGGTGGCCACATGGCCGAAGCTCGAGCGGTCGGGATGGCGGTAACCCTCCTTGGTCTTGCGGACGACGGGGACGATGATCCCCTTGTTGCGCAGCTCCTCCATCCCCCGAGCCACCTGCTTGAGGTCAAGGCCGCTCGCCTTGCGGATGTCCTCTGCAGACATCCTGCCGAAACGTCCGTCTTCGTAGACCTTCCTGCAGAGCGCCACCATGACCGACCAGCCGTTCCTGCCGACCTTGCGCGAGGCCATCACGCGGGCCAGGCCCTCCTGGATCGTCGAGTAGGTGAAGTTGGGGTACCGGACGAAGCTGTCGCGCCGTGGGCCTATTTCACTTCGACCGACTGGC
>CACXFZ010000235.1 GCA_902767025.1 uncultured Coriobacteriaceae bacterium | reverse complement strand
CAAACCTTGTCGAGCATGCTGCTGAAGGAGTCCGGGCTCTTCTGAAGCAGCGCGATTAATTCGACTTCCCATCCCATGGCAATCCTCCTTGTTCTAGCTTCCGCTTCATCATACTCACTTGGCAAGCGAAAGGCTCGCGGTCTGGCGGCGAAACGGCGTGACATTCTGGAACCCCCTCACGCGCTCGGAGCCGAATGCGCGGAGGGACAACGCCCCGAAATGGATACAATACGTTTGTAGCAAGCAATGCGGCAGCGGGTACCGTTTCAGGAAGCGAGGGGCGCGCCATGGACAACAAGATGTTTCAGGTGTCGACGCTGCAGGCCCTCGCGGCGGGGTACACGCGCAGCGTGATTACCGTGCAAGAGCTGGAGGGCCTGGGCAACGTTGGGCTGGGAACGTTCGAGGGCGTGGACGGCGAGATGATCCTGCTCGACGGCGTGTGCCATCGTGCCCGCCAGGACGGATCCGTCACACGGCCCGCGCCGGATACCGGTGTGCCATTCGCATCTGTCGCCCGGGTGGAAGGTGGCACCGCATTCGAGCTTGAGCGACCGCTCGGCATCGACGAGCTCAAGCACGAGCTCACAAGCAGGCTCGACGAGGCGTTCGCCCTGAACAGCATCCACGTGGCGACGGTGAGCGGCACCTTCGACAGCGTGTCTGCGCGCTCGGAGTCGGCGTACGAGGGAGACCATGTCACCCTGAAGGACATGCTTGCCATAACGCAACGGGAATTCGTCTTCGAGAAGCTGGACGGCACGCTCGTATGCGTCTACCACCCGGATTTCATGGACGGCATCAACGCCCCCGGCTGGCACGTGCATTTCCTGTCGGAGGACCGGACGCGGGGAGGCCACGTGTTCGACCTCTCGCTGGCTCGCGGGCATGCCGTCATGCACCGGATCGACTGCATCGAGATACAGCTGCCGACCACGATCGCCTTCGATACCTACTCCCTCAAGGAGACTTCCCAAGAAGAAATCGCCGAAGTCGAACAAGGCCGCTAGCGTGCCGGAGCACAGGGGACAGTTCTCTGTGTTGATGGTCCCCGCTAACGAGATGATTGTCCATCCGGCTTTCTGCATCGACCGCGCCGATGCTGCCAAAATAAATCGCGTGCGATATAATCGTTGGCGATAAACCTTCGGAAGGAACAGCATGGCGAAAGAAAAGCAGGCAACATCGTCTGACGTGCTTCGGCTGGAAAACCAGCTGTGCTTCAGGTTGTACGCGGCATCGAAGGAAGTGGTGCGCCGTTATCGGCCCCATCTCGAGCCGCTGGGGCTCACCTACACCCAGTACATCACGATGATGGCGCTGTGGGAAGAGGAATCCCTGAGCATGAAAGAGCTCGGCGCGCGCTTGGACCTGGAATCGTCGACGCTCACGCCGCTCGTGAAGAAGCTGGAGACTGCGGGTCTGGTAACGCGCCAGCGTTCGACCGAAGACGAGCGCTCGACGGTGGTCGGACTCACGCAGGCCGGCCGCGATCTGCATGACAAGGCACTTTCCGTACCTGCCTGCATGGCAGACGATCTGGCCATAGATACCTCGCTGGGCTTGCAGCTGATCGACGATTTGGATGAGCTTCTGCAACAGCTTCGGACCGATAACCAAGATCGATAACGTAAAGGAGAAGGCATCATGAAGAAGATTATCGGCTTCACCTTGAAAGCGTGCGTGGTAGGCGCGGCTGCATGCGCCATCGTGCATCGCAGGGTCATCAAGGCGATTGCAAAGGGAGAACCCGTCCCCGAGCCGCCCGCATGGCACACCTGGCACAAGGCAGTCAAATAAACCTGGATCAGGTGCTGTCCAAGCGGCGCAAACAGGACTGGCTGCTTGACGGACACTCTAAGTGGGGCAAGGTATGAACCGATGTGCATTGGTAACAGGCGGTAGCGGCTTTCTGGGAAGCTTCGTCGTGCGAGACCTGCTCGCAGAGGGCTTCGGGAACGTGGTCGTGCTCATGCGCGGGCGCGATCCCGAAGAAGCCCTCGCACGGCTGCGCGCGCTCTGGTGGGAACGCCCCGAGCTGGCCGGCGAGCTGGGAGGCCGCATCCAGGTTGTCTGCGGCGACATCTGCACCGAGCGCTTGGGCCTGACGCCCGCCGACTACGAGGCGATTGCCGCGCGGGTGACGCACATCGTCCACGCCGCCGCCGAGATAGGCGTCAACGAGACGGCCCGCCGGTTCGCGGAGGTCAACGTCGAGGGCACGATGAACGTGCTGCTCTTTGCGGACGAGGCCTTGCGCGCAGGAGCGCTCGAGCGGCTCGTGCACGTGTCGACGGCATACGTGGCGGGAACGCTCGAGGGCGTCGTGCGCGAGGACGAACTCTTCGACGTGGGCTTCAACAGCCTGTACGAGCAGAGCAAGTTCGGAGCCGAACAGCTCGTACGCGACGCCGCCGCGCGCATTCCGGCGAGCATCGTGCGCCCCGCCCAGATCGTCGGCGACTCCGTATCGGGGTTCGTCGCCACGTTCAACACGCTGTACTATCCGCTGAAGCTGTACCTGAAAGGCCAGCTCCCCGCGATCCCCGTTTCCGCCGATCAGAAGATCAACATGGTGCCGGTCGACTACGTCTCGCGCCTGATCGTGCGCGCCCTGCTCGACCTGCAGGCGGCGGGCAAGACGTTCCATGCCGTTGCGCCCACCGGCGCGCAGCCAACGGCAGCCGAGATGATCGCGGCCGTGCGCGACTGGTCCCGATGCAACCTGCGGTTCGACCCCGGCGCCCCGCGCTTCGTCCCCGCGCCCGCGATGGCGCGGCTCGGCCGTCTGCGCAACCTTGCATCGTCGGGCGCTCCCAAGCGCAAGAGCCTTGCGCAGAACATGCTGGCCCTGGCGCCTTACTTTAGCGAGAACCGCATCTACGACACGGCGAACACACGCGCCCTCATGGGCGACGGGTGTCCCGATTGGCGCGAGCACCTGCCCCGGTTGCTGGCGTACGCGGTGCGCGCGGGTTTCCTCAACCACACGGGACGCACGGTGTTCCAGCAGATGCTCGTGCGCTTGTCGTCGGGGCGCAACACGATTTCCTACTACGACGTCACGGCCGACGGCATGCGCCGCACGGATGCCGCCGAAGCCAAGGACGCCATCCTGAAGGCGGCCGGAGCGCTGCGTTCGCGTGGCATCGGCGCGGGCGACCGCGTGGTGCTCGTGGGCGTGAACTCGACGCGCTACTTCATGGCCGATGCGGCCGTGGGCCTGGTGGGCGCCACGAGCGTTCCGCTCTACTACACGTCGCCCATCGCGGACATCGTCGAGCTGTCGCGCGCGTGCAAGGCCAAGATCGCCTTCGTGGGAACGCGCACCTTGGCCGACGGGCTGCCCGGGCAGCTCGACATCCCGATGGTGTCGCTGCTCGACGATCCGGCGCCCGCTTCGCTCGAAGGCTGGGAGGATTTCCTGGCCAGCGCCCCGCCGCTTGAAGACCAGCCGGTCGTGCCCTTCGACTCCACGGCGACGATCCGCTGCACGTCGGGCACGACGGGCAAGCCGAAGGGCGTGACGTTCGACCAGCACCAGCTGCGCTGGATGGCCGAGGTCATGCCGGCGCTGCTCGACTGGCGCACGCGCAACGGAAAGCTGCGCTACCTGTCGTTCCTGCCCATGAGCCACGTGGTCGAGGGCATCCTCGTCGCCTACGCCCCTTACTACATCCTCTCGGACATCGAGATGTACTACCTCAACGACTTCGGCGCGCTCGCCGAGGCCCTTCCGCGCGTGCGGCCGACCCTGTTCTTCAGCGTGCCGCGCTTCTACGAGAAGGTGTGGAACCAGTTCGCTGCAACCGACGCGGGCCGCTTCTGGATTTCGCTTCCCGAAAGCGCGCTCAAACGGGCTCTGGCGGCCCCGTTGCGCCGCGCGGTCCTGCGCAAGGCTGGTCTCGACCGCTGCCGGCAGCTGCTCGTGGGGTCGGCGCCCATCGGCATGGAACTTCTGGAATCGTTTCGCAGCCTGGGGATCGAACTGCACAACGCGTTCGGCGTCACCGAGGCGCCGCTGATCACGCTCTCGCGCCTGGGCGCCAACGAGATCGGCAGCGTCGGCGCGCTCCTGCCCGACACCGAGGCGCGCATCGGCGACGACGGGCAGGTCTACGTCCGCGGTCCGCAAGTGACGCGCGGCTACGACGGCTCGGACGAGCCCGCAACCGACGACGACGGATGGTTCTGCACGGGCGATCTGGCCTCGTGGTCGGCGCAGGGAAACCTCGTGCTCAACGGGCGCAAAAAGGAAATCCTCGTCACGTCGTACGGCAAGAACATCGCGCCGCAGAAGATCGAGGTGCTGCTCAAGGGCAT
>CACXFZ010000234.1 GCA_902767025.1 uncultured Coriobacteriaceae bacterium | reverse complement strand
TGCCCTACTCGTGCGCACAGATGCAAAATCGGCCTTGCGTGCCATGACGTAGTCGTAGAGATGCGCCAAGGTGTCCTCGTCGCAGTCCAGGAGCTTCTCGTACAGATCGACCAAATCATCCAAGAGCTTCGAGTATTCCTCGCTATAGCCTTTCTCTGGCTCCGCCATTAGCGAGAAAAGGGGCATGGCCTCCGACATGACAGCGATGGCCTTGTCGGCGCCGATGAGTCTGAGCGCCTCTACGCTTCTCTCTAGCTGTCTCATCTCGTCTGTGGCGACGTGGCGCCTCGCTATAAGATCAACGAAAAGGTCATCAAGCTCCCAGACATCGAGCATGGTCTGTTCCGACTGATTCAAAGCAACCGCTGTAGTCTCGTCTCCTGGATAATCTCTTCGCAGCCTAATAAGCGCATGTAGGTTGGCCAGCAGCACGCCCTGGTTGCCCTCGCAAGGCCAGACGATCCTGTCAGCCGCATCGTGGTCGTGCAGACGAAGCTCCGAGAGTCTTTCGTTGAACATGCGCTCCTGATTCTGCACAGGCTTGCCGAGGATGGCCGCGCTCGTCGCCTTCAACTTTCCTCTAAGCCCTTTTTGCTCGGACTCGAGGTCGCGACGCTGCTCCAAAAGTTCGTATAACTCAGTTGCCATTCCTACCTCCTGCAATCTTGCTGGTGTTTCGCGCCTTGCATCGCCGTTGCTTGGCTTAATCATCCGGTAAAACAACCAGCCGAAGAACGCCGTCGCTGCAGGGGCTGCGACGAGCACCCAGATCGGCTTGTTCTCGTCCACCACGAAGACAGCAACGGTTATGCCCGCAGACACGAGGAACAGGAGCAGCATGCGCACCACAGCCACGACCCATCTCGCCGTCCATTGTTGTCGCTGTCCTTGCATGCGAACCCTCTAGCGCTGCTCTTGTAGCGCCTGATTCAGTCGTCTTTTGTCCCCCGGACTCAATATGCCTAGGGGCTCACCGTTGAGAAGGTCGGTTGGCGCAACCCTGAAAAGTGGCATGGTTTGCACGCGCGAAGGTTTTAGAAGGCCCTCTTCTTCCCAATCCTCGAGCTCGCAATAGGCGAACTGCGGCTGAGGCTGGGCTGCGTGACCTTGGCAACCACGGCGGCAGCGATTTCGTTGTCGAGGATGACAACGGGCCTTACCTTGCCCACGTCGGGATGGTCGGCGAAGCGCACGTAGGCAAGCCACACCTCCCATGGTTGCGGTGCCCTAGCGGACGAGTTGGTCATACAGCCCCTCCTCCTCGTCGTCGTCCATCTCTTTAGGCAGCACGCTTGCGCCGTAGTGTTCGTCCACGGGGAGAACCGCCATCTGCGAATAGGTGGGCTTTTCCACACGCATGTCGAAAGGCAGACCGCCGACGTCGATCGACTTCACCAAAAACGCGTTGATTGCGTCGCTCAGACTCATACCCCAGCGTGCGTACACGTCCGTGGCCTGCGCCTTCGTTTCTGGGAAGACGTAGCCTTTCACCTCTGCGCTTCTTGTCGCCATTGTATCCTCCTAGACTATGCCTACTCTATACATAATATGATACCAGACTGATTCATTCTTCGCTTAACTACTTCCTGTCCAGCAGGTCGCTGAACGTCTTCTGGCCGTCTTTGCCGCTGAGGTCTTTAAACGTCACCCGCCTGAGCGCGGCGCCAAGCTTCGCCTACTCGACTGCATCGCCGTCTTTCAGCAGCCCTCTTTCCACGAGGAGGTCGAGCAGCTGCATGTAGTAATCGAAGGCAAGCGGTATCTTGGCAACCTTCTTTCCATGCGAGTAGATGACGCACGTATGGCCCGTATCCCTCCTCGCCACCTTGGCATCGGTGATGTCGGCCCACCTGTAGCGCCTAATCGGCCTGAGCAGCCTTCTCGCGACCATCCCCTCGTCGTCGAAGATGTAGACCGTCCACTTCCAAAACAGGATCTTATCTCGCCCCTTCAGCTTGACCTTCATCGGCGTCCCGCCCTCTCGGCATTGCATAGAAACGCCGCCCACGTCGTGGACAGCGTCGAAGCAGTGCTATGTCCGCCAGGTAAGCCCATAGACT
>CACXFZ010000233.1 GCA_902767025.1 uncultured Coriobacteriaceae bacterium | reverse complement strand
GGTCAGGCGACGGCGTTGATCGAGGTCTGCGCGGAGCGCGATAAATACTTCGAGGAGACGGGGATCTACGTGCCGGTCTGCTCCGACGGCGGCATCGTCTACGACCATCACATCACGCTGGCGCTGGCCATGGGCGCCGACTTCGTCATGCTGGGCCGCTACTTCGCGCGCTTCGACGAAAGCCCCACCAACCGCGTCAACATCAACGGCAGCTACATGAAGGAGTACTGGGGCGAAGGATCGGCGCGCGCCCGCAACTGGCAGCGCTACGACCTGGGCGGCCAGAAGAAGAGCCTGTCGTTCGAGGAGGGCGTGGATTCGTACGTCCCCTATGCCGGCAGCCTGAAGGACAACGTCGACCTGACGCTTGCCAAGGTGAAGTCCACGATGTGCAACTGCGGGGCGCTGACCATCCCCGAGCTGCAGCAGAAGGCGAAGATCACCGTCGTCAGCGCCACGAGCATCGTCGAAGGCGGCGCTCACGACGTGCTGCAGAAGGACAAGACTCCCTACGTCTCCGGCCCCGTCCACTAAGCTTTGAACAGGGGTCTGACCCCTGTTCAAAATCCAAAACCTACAGCTGCACCGGCTCCACGCAGTCGACGCCTTCCTGTATGCACAGGTTGACGAGCCTGCTGTCCAGCGACAGGAGCGTCGCATCCAGACGGCGGGCAAGGACAAGGTAGGCGACGTCGTAGACCGGATGGTCGAGCCGCATCGCCTCGTGCAGGGCCTCGTCGATCAGGTCGTTCTGGCGAACGAAGCGCGTGGCCAAACTCACGGAGTCCTGGTAAAGCTCGCGAGCCTGCTTGGCGGTGAGCTTACGGGCGCGGACATATCTCCAGAACCCATTCGCGCATTCAAGCTTCAGAAAGTCCGGGGCGAACACCTCTTCGCCCTTCGCGATCATCCCGCTCATCGCCAGGCCCTCGGCCGAGCCCATGGCGATCTGGATCGCCGCGCTCGAATCGATCACTAGTGCCATGGACCCTCCTCAACAGCTTCGAGGATCCTGTCCGTGCGCGCCTCGCGTTCCTGCCTGAGCATGTCGGCGATGCTTTCATAGCCTTCCGGCACGGGCAGGAGCGTCCGGGACCGTATGCGCTCGAACAGCGCGTCCAGGCGGGCGCGGCGCTGCTCGGGCGTTTCGTTCGGGTCGACCATGTAGGTGACGCCGTCGCGCTCGAAGGGAACGAACGGCGCGGGGGCGGCGGGGCCTTTCTCGACCACCTTCCCATTGCGCACCTCGTGGTTTTCCAGGTAGTACTCCAGCGCCACGATGGTCTGCTGGGCAAGGCTGCGGTGCTCGAGCTCGGTGATGCGCTTGAACTGCTCGTAGAGGTCCTGCGGAAGGTCGCGCACTTGCAAAGGCGGCATGGCTTCACCTCCTGGTGGCGGGATAGTGCATGCATTATACAACATCTGCATGCATCAGCGTTTTGAACAGGGGTCTGACCCCTGTTCAAAAACGGTGCGACCTTACGGTGAAGCGGGGGTCGGGTACAATGGGCGCATGTCACACGAACAGCCCGACATCGTCTACCTGGACCACGCGGCCGCAACGCCGCTGGCCGACGACGTGCTCGAGGCTATGAGGCCCTACCTGGCCGACCAGTTCTTCAACCCGTCCAGCCCCTACCTGCCGGCGTTTCGCGTGCGTCAGGCCTACGAGCAGGCGCGCGCCGACCTGGCCCATTCAATCGGCGCAAAGCCCGCCGAAGTGGTCATCACCGCCGGCGCCACCGAGTCGATCAACATCGCCTTCGCCAGCACGCGCGGGCACACGGTAGCCACGGCCATCGAGCACGCGTCGGTGCTCGCATGCGCCCAGGCGCGCGACCACACGCTGGTCGGCGTGAACGGCAACGGCCTGGTCGACCCGGCGGACGTGGCTGCGGCTCTGCGCCCCGACACGCAGTTGGTAAGCATCGGCCTTGCCAACAACGAGCTGGGAACCATCCAGCCCCTGCGCGCGATTTCGGCCGTGGTGGCCCAGGAAAAGCAGCGCCGCCTGCTTGCGGGCGACGCCACGCCGTTGTACCTGCATACCGACGCATCGCAATGCGCCGGCCTGGCCGACGTGAACGTGTCCACCCTGGGCGTGGACCTGCTCACCTTGAACGCCGCCAAGGCCTACGGGCCCAAGCAGGTGGGCCTGCTCTGGGCGTCCAGCCGCGTGCGCCTGGCCCCGGTGCTCTTCGGCGGTGGGCAGGAGCGCGGCGTGCGCTCCGGCACCGAAAACGTGGCGGGCGCGGTGGGGTTTGCCTGCGCGCTGCAGCAGGCGGTAGCCACGCGCAAGGACGAAGCCCGCAGGCTGGCAGATCTGCGCGACGGCCTGCAGCGCCGCCTATGCCAGACGTTCGACCAGGCGGTCGTGTCGGGTCACAAGCGCCATCGGCTCCCCAGCTACCTGCACATCAGCTTCCCCGGCCTGGACGCCGAACGACTGGTGTACCTGCTCGAAGAGCGCGGCGTGCTGGTGGGCACGGGCGCGGCGTGCGCGGCGAACAAGGCAACGCGCTCGCACGTGCTCGAGGCCATCGGGCTTCCCGACGACGTGGCCGACGGCAGCCTGCGCCTTACGCTGGGACGCCTGTCCACCGAAGAGAACACCCGGCGCGCAGCCGACGCGATCATCGAAGTGGTGCAAGCCGAATACGATCGGGTCGGTGCGCGATGAGCGCCAGCGCACGCACGGTGCTCGTGGGAATGAGCGGGGGCGTCGATTCGTCGGTGGCCGCCGCGCTGCTGGTCGAGCAGGGCTTTCGCGTCACGGGCGCGTACATGAAGAACTGGACGCTCGACGTGCCGGGCATGCAGTGCCCCTGGGCCGAAGACCTGGCATACGCGAAACGCACGGCAGTGCGGCTGGGCATCGACTTTCTCGTGTACGACTTCCAGGAGGAATACAAGCGCGACGTCGTGGACTACCTGGTGGCCGAATACCAGGCGGGCCGCACGCCCAACCCCGACATCATGTGCAACCAGCAGGTGAAGTTCGGCGCGTTCATGGACGCCGCCCGCGCGGACGGGTTCGACTACGTGGCGACGGGCCACTACGCCCGCGTGCGCCACAACGCTTCGCAGGATGGTGCGCGCACGCCCGGCCAGGACGAGGCGCCGGCCCAGCTTCTGCGCGCCGCCGACGAGCACAAGGACCAGACCTACTTCCTC
>CACXFZ010000232.1 GCA_902767025.1 uncultured Coriobacteriaceae bacterium | reverse complement strand
GCAGACAGCGTGAGCACGTCCACCGATTCGCGCAGGTTCTTCAGCTGCTCCTTGTGCCCCACGCCGAAGCGCTGCTCTTCGTCGATGATCACCAGACCCAGGTCCTTCGGGTTGACGTCGCGCGAGAGCAAGCGGTGGGTCCCGATCATGCAGTCGACGGTGCCTTCCGCAAAGCCTTCCAGGGCTTCTTGCTGCTGCGCCGGCGTCCTGAACCTGCTCATCACCCGGACCTCGACGCCGAAATCCGCGAAGCGGTCGCAGAAAGTGGCGTAGTGCTGCTGGGCCAGGATGGTCGTGGGACACAGCACCATCACCTGCTTGCCGCCCTGGATCGCCTTGAATGCGGCGCGCAACGCGACCTCGGTCTTGCCGAAGCCCACGTCGCCGCAGACAAGCCTGTCCATCGGTCTGCTCGACTGCATGTCCGCTTTCACGTCGGCAATGGCAGCCAGCTGGTCGGGGGTTTCCTGGTACGGGAACGACTCCTCCATCTCGACCTGCCAGGGCGTGTCGGGCCCGTAGCGGTACCCTTGCGCCGATGCGCGGCGGGTGTAGACGTCCACCAGGTCGAACGCGAGTTTCTTCGACGCCTTGCGCGCCCGTGAAAGCGCACGCGACCAGTCGCTGGTGTTCAAACGCGTCAGGCGCGGGCTCGACCCTTCGGGGCCCACGTAGCGCGTGACGCGGTCGAGCTGCTCGACCGGCACGTAGAGCTTGTCGTTGTCGGCGTATTCGAGCAGCAGGTAGTCGCGCATCGAGCCGTCGACGTCCTGGCGCACGATGTCGCTGAACAGCGCCACGCCATGCATCGCGTGCACCACGTAGTCGCCAGGCTTGAAGGGAAACGTCACCTGGGTGATGTCCACCTGGCGCACGCTCCTGCTGGCCGACGAACCCTGCAGATCGGATATGCTCACCAGAGCCACGCGCGCCTTGGGAAGCACCATGCCCAGCGGCACGGAGGTGTCCACCACGTTGACGACGTTGCGCTCCAGGCGCCACGACCCGTCTTCCGAGCCGTCGTCGACCATTTCGACGATCGAGATGCCGCGGTCGACCAGTTCGAGCTTCATCTCCTCGCGGGTCTTGTAGTTGGGCACGCAGAAGACCGTTAGGTACCCGTCGTTGAGCAGCGTCCTGAACCTGCCGTAGAGCTTTTCGGCACTGCCTGCCACCTCGGTGCGCTTGACGGGCATCTCGACGTCCACCTGCGCCCCGATGCGCATGATCGACTGGTACGTGCACCGCTGGTTGGCGCCCAGGTTGAGCTTGGCAGGCTCGCTGTACAGGTCCTGCACCACGATGCCCGACCCGGCAGACGACAACGTCATCTCGTCGAAGCAATGCATGCAGTCGTCCATCAGGCTGCGGGGCTCCAGCGCAACGGTCAGGCATTCCGCTCCCAGGAAATCGCACAACGTCGACGTCTTCTCGTACAAGTACGACAGCAGCGCATCGGTTTGCGGCTCGAAGATGCCCCCTTCGAGCTTCTCGAGCAGCTCGCGCATTACAGGGTTGGTGCCGGCCTGCCTGGACAGCGCCTCCTTCGCGCGGGCGACCGAGCGCCGCGACAGCACGTATTCGCGGATCGGATAGACGTCGATGCCTTCCATCGAGCCGACCTCCTGCCCGGTGGATGCCATCAGGCGCTTGATCTCGTCGACGTCGTCGCCGAAGAAGTCCACCCGCACGGGATACGAGGTGTTGCCGGGGAAGATGTCGACGATGCCGCCGTTGACGCAGTACGTCCCCTGCCCTTCGAGCTCGCCCGTGTTGCAATACCCCATGTTCTCGAGCGCAAGCACGATGTCGTCGAACGTTGCGCCGTCACTTCCCAGCAGCTCGTCTGCGGACTTGCCCGCTTGAAGGCGCAACGGATGGTAGAACGGCGTGCCCACGGGCGGGAGCTTGCGCAGCAGCGAGCGCGCGGATGCCACAACGATCACGTCCCTGCCGCTTGCCAGGGCATCGACTGCCTGCATGCGGCTTGCCACGGCATGTGCGTCCGCCGCCTTCGCGCCCCACGGCGTATCGGCGCGGCAGGGGAAGCGCAGCACGTTCCAGTCACCCACGTACGCCGCAATGGCCCGTGCCGTGTCCTCGGCCGCGTCCTCGCCCGCCACCACCACCAGCGTCGGCTGGGGCGTGCGCTGGAACCGGGCCGCGATCATCAGCGGGCGCGCCGACGATGCGATGCCCATCGAGGCGTCCGCGCCCGAGTCCAGGATGCCCCAGAACGAGCCGATTTCCTCGCAGTCGCCAAGCGGATATGTCAATGCATCTATCAGTTTCATCTCGAACCTCGAAAAGCCGCAATCTGCGGCCTGGCTATTATAATGCGTGGTGCACCGCTTCCCTCGTCGAAGCGCACATGGCCTTGCAAGCACAGCGAAAGGACACGCATGCCCCGCGAAAGCAAAGAGTCGAAGATCAAGCGCGCAGCGGCTGTCGAGCAGCGCATGCAGGAGCACTACGGCGAAGGACAGGCATCGCTGGACTACGACGGAGACCCGTTTCGCCTGGTGGTGGCCGTGGTGCTTTCGGCACAGTGCACCGACGCAGCTGTGAACAAGGCGACGCCGGCGCTGTTCGCTGCCTACCCCACGCCTTACGACATGGCCCAAGCCCGCGTGTCCGATATAGAAAAGCTCATCCATTCGCTGGGGTTCTTCCGCTCGAAGGCCAAGAGCCTGGTCGGGCTTTCGCAGATGATCGTCTCCGACTTCGACGGAGAGGTGCCCCGCACGCTCGAAGAGCTGCAGAAGCTGCCCGGCGTTGGCCGCAAGACCGCCAACGTCGTGATGTGCGAGGCGTTCAAGGACGCCCAGGGCATCGCCGTCGACACACACGTGTACCGCATCGCCCACCGTCTGAAGTTCGCTGGCCCGTCGGCCGACACGCCCGATAAGACGGAGAAGGCCCTGCTGGCCATCCACCCCAAGGAGCAATGGCTGTTCATCAACCATCAATGGGTGCATTTCGGCCGCGACTACTGCCGGGCGCAGCGCCCCCTGTGCGGCGAATGCTTCATCAACGACCTGTGCCCTTCTTTCGCACACTAAGGGAAGTTTCCTGTAACATAGCGCCCATGCATGGTTCATGACGGGTTTCCCAAGGAAGGAATCTCTATGGCCAAATACCAAGCGAAACTCGGCCTTGTCTTTGGTGCGATACTTGTACTTCTCGCAAGTACGCTCTTCCTGTTGGGGTGCGGCAGCCAACAAGCACCTACATCGTCTTCACCCAGCTCCATGGCCGATGCAACAGGCAGCGAGCACAGCACCTCCGACCAGGCAAAAGCCGCAAACGCGGCAAGCGACGCCGATACGCCAAGTACCTCGTCCTCCTCTTCTGGCAGTAACACGCCCTATACCGTTGACTATGGCACCTCCAAGGTGTATTCGAAAGCCGACATCGACGCAGCCATACAGGTTGTCATGGCCGAATTCGACACCTGGAAGGGTGCAACCATGAAATACATCGGCTACACCAACGACGACGACAGCATCCACGACATCGAATATGCCGTCAGACTTGGAGTCGACATCGATCCATCGTACACACAATCCATCATCCTCACATCGTACTTCCATTCACCGAGTGGGAAAGATGCCGAAGGAACCGCATGGGATCCCGACAAAGACTACAACGACTGGCTATGGCACCTCGTTCGTGCGGATGGGGGCGACTGGAAACTCCTGACCTGGGGATACGTGTAGTGTTTGGTTTCGGTTTGCAACACGCAAACCGATCCTACATCGCCAACAGCCCCTCAGAAGCCGTGAAGAACCCCTCGGCTGCCAGTTCGTCCACCAGGGAAGCAAAGGAGTCGTCGGAAAGCGCATCCCTGCCTTGCGAGCGCTCCAAATCGTCGAGGGCATCCTTGGCCTGATCCGCGCCGATGGCACCCGCGTCCAACACGATGCGCAGCAGCGCAGAGCGCTTCTGGCGATGCGACCCCTCGAAGCTGCTCTGGCGTGCATAGGTGCTCGACCTGCGCGAAGGGTTGGGATGCTCCTGCTTGAGGTAATGACCGTAATCGAGCAGCGCATAGTACCAGCCCCGCGGGTCCTCGACGCTGCAGGTGCGCTCGACCAGCGGCTTTATCAGCTCATCGCCAATCGTGCCGTCCCCATCGGAAAACAACTCGTGGATGAACACGGTGCGCACGTTCGTTTCGATGTAGACGGCAGGCACCTGGTAGGCGAACGCCTGGATTCCCGCAGCAGTGGTCGGCCCGATGCCCGGCAGGGCAACCAGCTCCCGGTATCCGCGCGGCATGACGCCCGCAAGCTCGTTGCTCACCACTTCGGCCGCCCGCTTCATGTTCAAGGCGCGCCTGTTGTACCCCAGCCCCTGCCACAGTTCCAAAACATCGGAGTTTGCGGCACTGGCCAACGCGTCGATCGTCGGATAGCACGCCATCCACTTCTCCCAGTACGACAGCACGCGCGAAACTTGCGTTTGCTGGAGCATGACTTCGGAAACGTAGACGGCGTACGGGTCGTCGATGAAGCGCCACGGCAGCTCGTTGCGCGCATGCGCTGCACCCATGCGCCACACGCGCTCTGTGAATTCGTCTAGTTCGCCCTGAGACGGGGTTCGCCTTTGAGCCGCCTTAGCCAACGGCGACTTTCTCGCACGTCAGAGGCACCTTCCCAGCCAGTATCTCCTCAACGGACTGGTTCACGACTGTCATGGCGTTGTCGCTGGCATCTTTCAGGAACGTCCCATCGGTGCACCCATCGAGTACGTCTTTGAGCGTCAGTGACCCGAACAGGGCATCGAGCGCCGCGTTGGCAGCGATCCAGATGCGGTTGAACGTGCAGTTGCTGCTGAGCGAGCATATGCTGGGATCGGCGGCGCAGGGGGCGACTTCGACCGGACCCTGCAGAGCACGCATGATCTCGAGCAGCGTCACTTCGGCGGGGTCTATGTTGAGCACCAATCCGCCTTTGGCGCCGCGCACGGTGCGCAGGAAACCCGCAGATGCAAGATCATGCTGGATGGTGCGCGCGAACGCATAGGGGATCTCTTCTTCTTCGGCCACTTCGGCAATCGAGACGTACTGGTCTGCATGGCGGTAGGCTGACCGCAGGATGCGGAATGCGTAATCGCTCCTCCGAGTGATCTCCATTTACTTGTTCCCCCTTGCTTCGATATCGTCGGGCTTCAGGCCGTCGATGTCGTTTCTGAACTCCTCTACAGCCGCCTCCTCCAGCTCGTGGTACTCCTTGGAGTCCAAGGGCTGGTATGCGGCCACCTTGTCGTATATGTTGCCGCGCGTCACCGGCACGAAGACGCGCTTGGACACGCTTTCCCCGTAGGCCTGCTCGACGGCCTCGCGCGACGCCAGGTAGATGTCCTCGCGCGACATATGGGCCGACAGGCGCACCAGGTCGCTGCGCTCGATGAAGCGCAGGCTGGGATACAGGCTGGCGACGTGCTTCCACACCTCGCTGCGCTCGGCTTCGTCGGGCACGTCGATGTCGAAGACGTAGATGGGGTCGAGCAGCTCGAGGAAGAACTCCTCCAGCTGGCTGTCCTCGGCGGAGCTTGCCAGCACGACAACCTCGGGGTTCTCGACCGCCGAGCGGATGAGCATGATGGCCTCGCGCGCACCACGCGACAGCTGCGCGAAAGAGAACGAATCGTATTCGTCAGCCAGGTCGGCCAACGGCGCGCCCCACAAGTCGATGTCCTCGAGCACGAGCACGCCCGGGCCTTCGAAGCCCCTGCCCCCGCTGCGGGGACGCATGTCCGACGTGGCGTTCAGGCAGAGCACCGGGATGCCCTGGGGCGTCTCGTCCATGAACATGCGCACGGTCGGATAACCCAACTCTCCAACGGTTGCCGCCATGAAGCGGTTCGCGTCTTCGCGTGCGAACGAGCGGAACAGCGTGGTTTCAACCGAAGGCGTGTTGTGGATGCCGTGCCTGCGGGACAGCATCTTCAGGAACTCGGCGAAATGCGGGTCGTCGTCGAGCCCCACGCCGCGCATCCGCATGTGCTCGATGGCGCGACCATAGCCCACCAGGTCCTTGTAGGTGTAGGAATAGGGGGATTGCAGGTCGTTCTCGCTTTGCTTCGACGACACAGCGCCTTCCGGCTTCGCAAGCCCCTCTTTCGAGGAATCTTCCGATGACGGGCTCTTGGCCGCCAGGGCGTCCGAAGAGATCTGGAACAGCCCGCCGAAATGGGTGAAATCGTCGGCGACCATATCCGCCATGTCCTTGAGGCTTTCCCGCGACAAGCCGAACTCCTCCAACTTGTCCAGCGTCATCTGCTGCAGCTCCTCTGCATGGCGCGCCACTTCGTCGCTCGAGCAGTAGGGCTCCAAGCGCTCGAAGACGTATTCGGCAAGCGCACGCTCCTTGGCGTTGCACGCCGCATCCCACGCCTTGTGCAGGAACTCTATCGCGCGCGCATCGGGATGCTGCGACCCTGCCGCGCTCTCTTCGAAGGCAAGCACGTAGAGATGCACGGCCCGGTCGAACCGGCCAGCCTTCTCTGCTTCCCGCGCCATGGCTTCGAACCTGCGCACCAAGCCGCCCTTGCCCGAGCCAGCACCCTGATTCGATGGGCCATCTGCGCCCGCACCTTTGCCAAACACCAAGCCCACCTCCTCCGCCTCTTGTCCCGGGGGCATTGATATACGTTTTATAGCATTTTACACAATCTGGGGGCAGTGCCGCTGTGTTGATAACCCAAACTCGATAAACGACACGCTCAGGATGACAATACGTTACGAATCTGTATCTTGCCGCACGCTACAGGCTCGTGTGGGAAAACTGCGCGTTGTACAGACCCGCGTAGAAGCCGCCCTTGGCCATGAGCTCGTCGTGTGTGCCCTGTTCCACGATGTCGCCCTTGTCCATGCACAGGATCAGGTCGGCGTTGCGGATGGTGGACAGCCGATGCGCGATGACGAACGACGTACTCCCCCGCATCAGGTTGTCCATCGCCTGCTGGATCAGGGCCTCCGTGCGCGTGTCGACAGAGCTGGTGGCCTCGTCCAGGATGAGCATGCGGCGGTCGGCCAGCAACGCACGCGCGATCGTGATCAGCTGGCGCTGTCCCTGGCTGATGTTGCTGGCGTCTTCGTTGATCTCGAAGTCGTAGCCACCCGGGAGCGTGGTGATGAACCAGTGGGCGCAGGCCGCCTGGGCCGCCTCCTCCACCTCTTCGTCGGTGGCGTCCAGCTTGCCGTAGCGGATGTTCTCGCGCACCGTGCCGCTGAACAGCCACGCGTCCTGCAGCACCATCGCGAACAGGTCGCGCAGCTCGTCGCGGTCGAAGTCTCGTATGTCGTTGCCGTCAATGCGGATCGAGCCCTCCTGCACTTCGTAGAAACGCATCAGCAGCTTGACCATCGTCGTCTTGCCCGCGCCTGTGGGACCGACGATGGCAACGGTTTGACCTTTCGAAACATGCGCGTTGAAGTCGTTGATGACGGGCTTTTCGGGATCGTAGCCGAACCGCACATGCTCGAAGTCGACGTCGCCGCGCAGGTCCTTCGTGCTGGCCGTGACCTCGCGGTCGGTCGCTTCGTCCTCGTTCAAGAACTCGAACACGCGCTCGGCCGCAGCTGCCATCGATTGCAAGACGTTGGCGACCTGCGTGAGCTGCTGGATGGGCTGCATGAAGTTCTTCACGTACTGCAGGAAGGCCTGGATGTCACCCACTGTGATGGCACGCTGCACGGCGAGCACGCCGCCCAGCACGGCCACGACGACGTAGCCCACGTTGCTGATCAGGTTCATGATCGGCATCATCAAGCCGCTGATGAACTGGCTTTTCCAGGCAGCCTCGTAGAGCCTGTCGTTGTCCTGCGCGAACGAGTCGACGGCACGGTCCTGCTGGTTGAATGCGCGTACGACCACATGGCCCGAAAACGTTTCCTCGACCTGGCCGTTGATGGCGCCCAGCTGGTCCTGCTGCGCCTTGAAGTACTTCTGCGAACGGCCCACGACCAGGCGGATCATCACGATCGCCAGCGGCACCACCACAAGCGCCGCCGCAGTCATCAGCGGTGATATGACGAGCATCATCACGAGCACGCCCACCAACGTGACCGTCGAGGTGATCAGCGTGGTCACGCCCTGTGTGAGGCTCTGCCCCAGGGTGTCGACGTCGTTGGTGATGCGGCTGAGCACGTCTCCCACCGAGGTCGATTCGAAGTACGCGACCGGCATGCGGTCGATCTTCTGGCTGATGTCGCGGCGCAGCGAATAGCAGATCTTCTGGCTGATGGTCGCCATGATCCAACCCTGCACGAACGAGCATGCCGCGCTCACCGCATACAGT
The DNA here is from genome assembly GCA_902767025.1 of uncultured Coriobacteriaceae bacterium. Lineage (GTDB taxonomy): Bacteria > Actinomycetota > Coriobacteriia > Coriobacteriales > Eggerthellaceae > CACXMZ01. The sequence goes on along the minus strand of CACXFZ010000232.1, from coordinate 928 downwards.
GCAAGCGTGATCGCAAGGATGCGCGCGACGATGGCGAAATCGATGCCGCCGGTGCCGGCGACCTTCCGGGCCGCGCCTTCGAACACCTCGGTCGTCGCCATCGACATGACCTTGGGACCCACGACGTTGAACACCGTGCTTGCGATCGCGAACACGCCCACGAGCACCAGCAGGGCCCGGTAGCCGTGCAGGTAGCCCAGGAGCTTCTTGATCGTGCCCTTGAAGTCCTTGGGCTTCTCCACGACGCGCATCATGCCGCCGTGTCCGTGCCCGCCCATCCGGGGGCGGGGCGCCTGCACCGTGCGCGTGCTTGTCGAGGTCGTGCTCATCGCACCACCCCGGCCATCTCGTCGCTTGACAGCTGCGACTGCGCGATTTCGCGGTAGACGTCGCAATCCTGCAGAAGCTGCTTATGCGTTCCCTGGCCCACCACGCAACCGTCCTCGAGCACGACGATGTTATCGGCGTGGCGGATAGTGGCGATGCGCTGCGCGACGATGCACACCGTGCTGCCCTCGAGCGTCGTTGCCAGTTCGCGCCGCAAGGACGCGTCGGTTGCGTAGTCGAGCGCGCTGAAGCTGTCGTCGAACAGGAACGTCTGCGCCTTCGTCGCGACGGCACGGGCGATGGCCAACCTCTGGCGCTGACCGCCGCTCACGTTGGAGCCACCCTGGGAAACCTCCGATTCGAAGGAGCCTTCCTTGCCTTCGATGAAGTCGGTTGCCTGCGCGATGTGCGCCGCCTCCTCGATGCGCTCCCTGCCCATGTCGCCATCGCTGTACGAGATGTTCGACTCTATCGTCCCGCTGAACAGAAACGACGTTTGCGGCACGTATGCGATGCGCTCGTGCAAAGCACCCTGCGAAAGCTCGCGCACATCGACACCGTCCACGCGCACGCTGCCCGAGGTCACGTCGTACAGGCGCAG
>CACXFZ010000231.1 GCA_902767025.1 uncultured Coriobacteriaceae bacterium | reverse complement strand
TGGGACGGATGGGTGGAAGCGCTCGCAGCGGGCGCGGCGGCAGGGGCGGCCGCGGCGGCAACGGCAGGGGCCGCATCGATGGTGGGAGCCGCAGCAGCGGGGGCGAACCCGGGCATGCGCACGGCAATGCGCGCGCCTTCCTCTTCGACGACGATCTCTCCCACGCCGCTCTCCTCGGCAACGCGAACAAGCTCGCGAATCTGGTTGATGTCCACGTAATCATCCTCCTTGGTACCGCTGGATTCGTTCTCCAGCAAGAAGTCCACTTTCTCGACAGTGCGATGCTTGCTCAGGTACATGCGCGCCTCGTTCGGGAACATCGCGTACATGAGCACGTCCTCTTCACTCTGGGCCAGATCGCCGATTTCCTCGACCAGCTCGTCGTAGGTCGTGGTCACCAGCGAACCGGGGGCCACGCTGGGGTCGAGCACCTCGTCGGTGCCGCCCACCACCTTGGCCATGATCTGGGGGTCGATGGGACCGGGCGCCTTGCCGTAGTAGCCGCAGATGTAGTCCTTCATCTCCTTGGACACGATGCCCCAGCGCTGGCCGGTGAGCACGTTGAACACGGCTTGCGTGCCCACGATCTGGCTCATCGGCGTGACCAGCGGCGGATAGCCCACTTCGGCGCGGACCTTGGGGATCTCCTTCATCACGTCGGGCAGGCGGTCGAGCGCGTTCTGCACTTCCAACTGCGCGACCAGGTTGCTCATCATGCCGCCCGGCACCTGATGGCTGTACACCTGCATGTGGATCAGGCTGGATACGCCGCGCTTGTGATGCGAGCGCTCGCGCACGCCTTCCCAGTACTCGGCGATCTCGAAGAGCAGGTCCAGGTCCAGCTCGGTGCTGTAGCGGCTTTCCTGCATGGCGGCCACGATCATCTCGACGGCCGGGTGGCTGTTGCCGAACGCCAGCGGGGCGCTTGCCGTGTCGGCCACGGCCGCGCCGGCTTCCGCCGCCTTGATGATGTTGGCCGGGGCCATGCCGCCCACGTAGTGGCAGTGCACGTGCACGGGCAGGCCGATTTCGGTGTTCAGCGCCTTGACCATGCGCTCGGTGCGGTACGGCGTGAGCATGCCGGCCATGTCCTTGATGGCAATGGAGTCCGCACCCAGGTCCTTGAGCTGCTGGGCGTACTCCAGGTAGCTGTCAAGCGTGTGAACGGGGCTCATCGTGTAGCTGATGGCGGGCTCGAACCAGGCGCCGCAGGCCTTGATGGCGTCGGCGTTGTCCTTGACGTTGCGGATGTCGTTGAGCGCGTCGAACACGCGGAACACGCGGATGCCGTTGCGGTTGGCGGCCTTGATGAAGCGGTCGCAGATCTCGCGCGAGTAGTGCTTGTAGCCTACCAGGTTCTGGCCGCGGCTGAGCATCGCCAGCGCGGTGTTGGGCGTCTTGGCCTTGATGGAACGCAGGCGCTCCCAGGGGTTTTCGTCCAGAAACCTCAGGCAGGTGTCGAATGTGGCGCCTCCCCAGCATTCGATCGCCCAGTACCCTACGCGGTCCATTTTCGGCAGGATGGGGAGCATGTCTCCCACGGGCATGCGCGTGGCCCACAGGCTCTGTTGGCCGTCGCGAATGGTTACATCCATAATCTCTAACTTGGGCATATGCTGCGTAACACCTCCTAAATTGTCAGACATTGCATTATAGACAAAGGCGACGCCTGCGACCTAAAACCCACGGTATATCCTTGCCCCCGCATCGAAAAACCGCGACAATAGCCCTTACTGACAATATCCAAGGGGGTAAAGCAATGAAAAAAGCATGGGAAACCTGGAACAGCTGGAGCCTGATCTGGCGCATCGTCGGCGGCCTGGTCATCGGCACCGTTCTGGCGCTGGCGATTCCGGGCATGGAATGGCTGTCGATGGTGGGCAACCTGTTCGTAGCCGCGTTGAAGGCCGTGGCGCCGGTGCTGGTGTTCTTCCTGGTCATCAGCGCATTGTGCAACGCAACCAAGGCGGGCGCGATGAAGCGCATCGTCGTGCTGTACCTGGTGAGCACCTTCATCGCCGGTTTGGTATCGGTCATCGCCAGCTTCCTGTTCCCCATCGAGCTCACGCTGCAAGGCGTGGAAGCGGCCGAGAACACCGCTCCTTCGGGCGTTGCCGAGGTTATCGCCAACCTGCTGACCAACATCGTGAGCAACCCGGTGGGCTCTCTGACCGAAGCCAACTTCCTGGGCATCCTCACCTGGGCCGTGCTGCTGGGCATCGCGCTGCGTGCGGCTAGCGACGGCACCAAGAAGATCTTCCACGACATCGCGCACGCCGTGCAGACCGTGGTGCGCTGGGTCATCGCGTTCGCCCCGTTCGGCGTCTGCGGCCTGGTGTACAACGCCGTGTCCACGAGCGGCCTTGCGATCTTCACCGAATACGGCATGCTGGTGGCCGTGCTGGTGGCCGTGATGCTGATCATCGCGCTGGTCACCAACCCGCTGCTGGTGTTCCTGAACATCCGCCGCAATCCCTATCCGCTGGTGTTCCGCTGCCTGAAGGACTCGGCCATCATGGCGTTCTTCACGCGCAGCTCGGCCGCAAACATCCCCGTGAACATGGAGCTGTGCAAGCGCCTGGGCCTGAACGAGGAGAACTACGGCGTTTCGATTCCGCTGGGCGCCACGATCAACATGGCCGGCGCCTGCGTGACCATCACGGTGATGGCCATGGCCGCCGCGCACACGATGGGCGTGCAGGTGGACTTCGTCAGCGCCGTCATCCTGTGCGTGCTGGCGGCCGTGTCTGCCTGCGGTGCCTCGGGCGTGCCGGGCGGCAGCCTGCTGCTGATCCCGGTTGCCTGCTCGCTGCTGGGCATCTCCAGCGACATCGCGATGCAGGTGGTGGGCGTCGGCTTCATCATCGGCGTGATCCAGGACTCCTTCGAGACGGCGCTGAACTCCAGCTCCGACGCGCTGTTCACGGCCACGGCCGAGTACTGCGAGATGGCCAAGCAGGGCTTCGACTTCAACCCCGGCCACGACGCAGAACCCGTGCACTACGCTGCAGCCACCAAGACCGCCGAGGCGTAAGGCAAAGGCGACATTCTGCCATGACGAAAGCCACCCGCCCGTGCGGGTGGCTTTCTTATGCGGTAATGGAAACCTACTTGGAGCGCTTCATCACGTCGAAGCAGATGGCGAACGGAAGAGACACGATGAGGAAGACGATGTAGAGCACGTACCAGATCCAGCTCTTGTTCTTGTTTTCCATGACTGCCCCTTCCCTCTTGGCGCGGAATGCCTCACCTCCCGCAGTGCGGCACCCGTCCGTTCGGGGTCGGGCCCCTCGAGCAAACCGTTTGACCTGCCTGGAACCAGTTTATTTGACCGATTCCCGCAAAGTTGGCAAGAATCTCCAGTTTTATGGGTCGGACACGGCTTGATGCGCTTGCTTACAGGCAAAATGTTACTTATATGCTTCTTATTGTATCACTATGGTATTCAACCAGAAGAGCCATGAGCCAAGCCATCCCATAAAACTGGATATTCTTGCCACGAAACCTGATTATGGCCGAGAATTCTCCCGCCAACCGTCTTGCGCAGTCCGATGCTAGGGTGCCAGCAGGCTTAGCCTACCGTGTTGCCGTTATATCGTTGACGTAGTTGCGTTGCATGGCGAACAGCAAGGCGACGAGCTCCCCGAAATTCGGCGGCAGGTCCTGCCAGGAAGCGTATGCCTCCACGATGCGGTCCTCGAATCCATCGAGCGCATGCGGGTCGTACCAAGACCAGTCCCAGGACGGTTTGAGATACGAGAAGGCGTGGGCGCAGAGCAACTTGGCCAAGTCGGGATACTTGCACAAGGACGAAATCAGGTTTTCGCTGAACGGGCAGCCGAACGACCCGTCGTAATCGAAGATGGGAGCCGCACGCCAGGTGCCCGAATCGGCCTTGCGTATGGCACCGAAATTGCCCGCATGGAAGTCGGAGAGCAGCGACAGGCACGAGCAGGTGGCCATTCTGGCCACGTGAGCCGATGCGTCCTGGATTCCCATGGCTGCATAAGCGTCGATGCGGGTGTCGCACACCTCTGGCGTGATGCGGGCGTCCTCGCGTTGCACCTCCCGAACTCCGGCAATCGCGCAAAGCCGACGCCCGTCGACAAGCTCCTCGTCCCCCGAAAGCATGAGCGGACCCGCCGTGCAGGTCCTGCCACAGCGATCGACAATGCGCAAGGGAACGTAGCACCCCTCGTCGAAAAGCAGGCTGCACATGTCGGATGCGAGCTTGGCCCCTACGACGTCGGCCCCGCCGATGCCAAAGGAAGCCTTGACGAGGGAGATGCCGTCACCGTCGCGCTCCCACGCCTTGGCGGCATGGCCGGACGTCGTTGCCTCGGGAACGTCAGGCGAGCAGGCCGCCAGGCCAGCGTAGTCTTCCGAAAGAACGGCCGCACCGAAACCTGGGTCCCACTCGTTGTCGAAGAAGTTGATGTCCTCCCAGCGATCGGTGGAGCCGGGGCTGCGATACCAGTACAGGTCGGAGAGCGACAGGCCGTGTCCCTTAAGGGCAAGTTCGACGGCCGAGTGCGCTCCGAAAGCATCAAGGATGCTTTGCCTGTCTGGGCGACTGGACGAAATGGCGCGCCGCTTGACAAGGTAGGCAAGGATCCTGTCGGCATTCTGTCGAACCCGCCCCTCGCAAGAGAACAGGTCGTCGCCTGCCGCATGCACGTCGAGCACGTGGACCTCGCAGGTTGTCGGGTCGACTTCGAAGTCGACCAGCTCCTGGTTGCGTTTCATGAGCGTGCGCCTGATCAACGCCTCTCCTTTCGAGCGCCGGCCCGCACATTGGCAACGCCGGCCTGACGTCTGCAGCGCGAATAGAGACGAATGGATCGTCACCCGTTTTAAGAGACGGGACCCCGATGCGTGGCTCCGCACTTCGTGCAGGTGTAGATGGGAATGGCGACGGTACTCGGGGAAAAATCGGTATCGGTCTGGTCCCAGTCATGCTCGCCGCCCGAAGGGCACGCGCTGTCGTCTCCCCAGCCGCCTGCCACTTGCTCGAGCTCCTCGTCCGTCAAGGCCATGCCTTCCTCGGCTGCGAACCTGTGCAGCTCCTCGACCGACATGCCCTTCGCTTTCTGGATTTGCCCGGGCGTCAGATCCTTGAAATCCATGCTCGCCCCTTCCCTGCCCGACGGGACGTCGCCGCTGGCAATAACTGCGTCCTGCCCCAAACACTGCCTTTCGCCAGTATAGCCCAGGCGCCCAGACGGCGGTGGGTGCAGCACCTACCGCACCGATTTCCGTTACTGCAAGGGCGACGTTTCGCTGCAGGAGGACCGGGTGGAACAAACAACCAACTGTAAAGCTGGAAGCGCTGAAGGTGGTCTCTTCAGAGCTTACTCGTCAGACATCGGCAGCATGGCTGAAGCCTAGTACTCGATGAGCGGGGTGCGCTTCAGGTCCAGCAGGAAGGCGAAGGGGTCGGCGGCCTCTCCCTGGTTGGTGCGCACCTCGATCTGCTCGAGCACGCCGTAGACTTCCGACGAGACCTGGTCGATGCGTGCCTGCTGGTCGTCGTCGAGGTATTCCGAGAGCCTGCCGCCTGCAAAACCCTGCGGTCCGACGCCTAGGAACGTGGCCGCCAGATCGTGGTCGTAGCGCCCTGTCGCGCAGAGCAGGCCCACGGCATCGGCGGTGATTTCATCCCACACAGGCAGCACGTCTTTGGGCATCGTGCGGCGGCACACCACGTGCGCGCACTCGTGGTGCAGGCGCACTTCGCGCGACACGCGCAGCCACTCTTCTTCCGGATACGGCGTGCTGCTGGCCGCCACGTTGCTGTAGGGGCCTTCGGATATCACGACGAGCTGGGCACGAAACGCCCCCGGCTGTGCGGCAAGGCGCGCGAACTCGCTGCCCCAGTCGTCGCCACCGCCCGCCAGGTACTCCTCGCGCGCCGCAGACACCGCCGCCCAATCGGCGAGTCCGAAGTAGGTTATGGCGCCCACCGTGCGTGCAATGGACGCGGGCGCCGACTTGTGGCCGACGATTTGCAGGAAGGTCTCGAAGTCCGCGCGCTCCTTCAGAAACAGGGTGTCGACAGGGCCGGCAGGGGTATCCACCGCGCGCAGCTCGTCTTCCTCGCTCGTGACGAAGTGGTCCAGGTTGGCGTTGTCAGGTGCAATCCCCCGTGCACTCGCTTGCCGATGCACATCCTGGACACCCTCGGCCGGTGCCACGTACAGTTGCGGAAAGCGCTTTGCCAGCGCCTCGATTGCAGCCTTTCCCTTGATGCTTTCCGCCATAGGTCATCCCCCCGCTCGACACATCGTGCCACCTTGCCGTCCCTTGCTGGCCTCACTGTAGCACCGCGAGGCGACAAGGCAGCCAGGCCCGAACCTGCCATCCACCTCCAAAGCATAGAAGAAGAGGCCCGCAGGCCCCTTCCGTGTTGCGGATATATAGCGCAGATGCGCCGCCCTAGTTGTCGACCTCGGGGTTCACGTCCATGCCGTAGGCGTCCACGGGGACCTCGTCCACCTCGGGAACCAGGTCCTGGCGCGGGGCTTCGGGCTCGCCGATCACATGCACGTCGGTAGCCTGCGGTTTGCCGTCCTGGCCTTCGCCCACCTCGAATGACACGCGCTGGCCTTCGCGCAGCGTCTTGAAGCCGGTCTTGTCCTTCTCGATCTCGGTGTAGTGAACGAAGATCTCTTCACCGCTGTCCTGCAAGATGAACCCGTACCCGCGAGTCTTCCCATCGGGCTTCTTGCCACCGAACCACCGTACTGTTCCTTCTGCCATACCATCCTCTTTCATCAAGCCCTAGCGGGCCTTTCTCCATCGAGGTATTACACAGTTATACCTCAAGTGTTACTTTACTTCTTAATTAGTTCGACGGCACCGCATTTTCCCGCATGCGGCGAAAAATAAGACCCGCAAGGGGCATTTGCGCCCTATTGTGTGAATATCGGCTTGACTGACCGCGGTATGTGAATTTTCCTTGTCCGAAACCAGAGGTTGGCACCCCGCGGCGAAGAAGGCTATTCCAGCTCTCCCGGCCCCAAAGGCTCCAGCGCATCCGGGTCGCGGCCCTCTTCGATGGCCTTGGCGCGCCGTTCCTGCTCGTTCAGGAACGCCTCCATCGCATCGTCGGCGTCCAGTTCGTCATCCAGGCTGAACCCGTACGCATCGGCCAGCGCATACGCCTGCCCCTCGCGCAGGTCCGCCAGCTCTTCGTTGCCGGCCAACACCAGGTAATGGGCCTCCAGGTGAAGCGAGCGCCCCACGAATTCGGCGACGCGGGGATCGGTGTTGGACACGGACAGGATGCTCGCGATGCTTTCGGGGGTGAGCGAGAGAAGTACGCCGCCATCCAGGTTGGTGGCACTAGAGACCAGATCCTCCAGCATGTCGGCAGCCGCCTGCGGGTCTTCCTTCTCGCGCGCGGCCTGCATGCTGCGCATGATGGCCTCTATCAGCTGCATGATCATCCGCATCAGATAGTCGTGCTGAAACATTGCCTCTCCTTGATGGCCCGGGTGGGACGCCTTGATTCACGCCGTCATTGTACCAAGCGCGCGCCCGGAAGCGGTGACCGCGTCACCGAGCACTGCCCGCCCGCGTCCAGCGCCCCTACAGGTTCATCGGGATGCCCAGGTGGTCGTAGGCGCGCGGCGTGGCCTGGCGGCCCTTCGGGGTGCGCACCAGCAGTCCCTGCTGCATCAGATAAGGCTCGTAGACGTCCTCGAGCGAATCGGGGTCTTCGGACAAGGCAGACGCCAGCGTGGACAGGCCCACAGGCTTGCCGGCGAACTGCACGCACAGCAACTCGAGGATGCGGTTGTCCACGTTGTCCAGCCCGAGCGAGTCGACCTCGAAGAAGGCCAGGGCCTGGGCGGCCGTGTCCTCGTCGATGGTGGGCCGGCCGTTCACCTGCGCCCAGTCGCGCACGCGCTTGAGCAGGCGGTTGGCCAGGCGCGGCGTGCCCCGGCTGCGGCGCGCCGTCTCCAGGGCACCGTCGCGCTCGATGGACACGTCCAGGATGCCGGCGGAGCGCTCGATGATGTCGGCGAGCTCGTCGGGCGAATAGTAGTCGAGCCGGAAGGTGGCGCCGAACCGGTCGCGCAAGGGACCGGTGAGCAGGCCGGTGCGCGTGGTGGCGCCGATGAGCGTGAACCGCGGCAGGTCAAGGCGGATCGAGCGCGCGGCGGGGCCCTTGCCCACGACGATGTCGAGGGCGAAATCCTCGAGCGCGGGATAGAGCACTTCCTCGATGGCGCGGTTCAGGCGGTGGATCTCGTCGATGAAGAGCACATCGCCCTCTTCGAGGTTGGTGAGCATTGCCGCCAGATCGCCCGTGCGCTCGATGGCAGGGCCGCTGGTGGTCTTCACCTTCGCGTTCATCTCGTTGGCCACCACCGTGGCAAGCGTGGTCTTGCCCAGGCCCGGGGGGCCCGAGAACAGGATGTGGTCCACCACGTCGCCGCGCAGGCGCGCCGCGTCGATGAGCACGCGCAGGCTTTCCTTGACCTTCGTCTGGCCCAGGTAGTCGTCGAGCAGGCGGGGACGCAGGCTGCGGTCGAGCGCGAGGTCCTCTTCGGCCAGCTCGACCGACTGGACGCGCGCGGGCTGCTCGTCATGCGCGCCAACCGCCGCGGACGAGTCGAACATCACGCCCTCGAGCTTGACGCCTTGCGTGTTTCCTGCCACTTACTGCCCCAATCGTTTCAGCGCGTACTGCAGAACCTGCGAATCCGATGCGCCTTCCGGTGCGCCCTTCAGCGCCAGGTCGGCCTCGGCCGAGGAATAGCCCAGCGCAAGCAGCGCCTCCATCGCCGAGCGCACCGCATCCGATGCGGCCGCCCCGCCCTCTTCGGCGGACGACGCCAGCGTGCCCTGCAGTTCCAGCACGATGCGCGACGCCTTCTTCTTCCCGATGCCGGGGATGCGCGAGATGGCGTCGACGTCGCTGGCCATGATAGCAGACGCCAGCGCATCGGGAGCGAACGTGGACAGCGCGGCCAGGGCCATCTTCGGGCCCACCGACGACACGCCGATGAGCTTGCCGAACATGTCCTTTTCCTCCTGGGTGGCGAACCCGAACAGGCTCACGCCGTCGTCGCGCACCTGCAGGTACGTGTGAACGCGCACCGGCTTGCCCACTTCGGGAAGCTGCATCAGCGCGTTGGCCGACATGCCCATTTCGTAACCCAAGCCGCCCGCCTCGACGATGGCAGTGTCGGTCCCGCGATACGCGAGTATGCCGTTGACGTAAGAAATCATCGCTATCCTTTCCCCGCGCAGGCCTGCTACGCTTCGCTGGCAGCTTGTTGAAGCACCAGGCTGGCCTCATGCGTGGTGTAGCATATGGCCGCCGCCAGCGCATCGGCGGCATGATCTGGCTTGGGAGGGCTTTCCAAGCCCAGCAGTTGCTTGACCATGTATTGCACTTGCGCCTTATCGGCGGTACCCGTGCCCACCACCGCCATCTTGATGGCTCGCGGCGTGAACTCCGCCACCTGCAAACCTGCTTCGGCGCAGGCCACCAGCGCGGCACCCCGGGCTTGACCTGTGGCAAACGCGCTGCTCACATTCGTGCCGAACCACACGCTTTCAATACCCAAGCACACGGGACGATAGCATTCAACCACCGCTTGAATTTGCTCGTGGATCTTCTTCAAACGGGCAGGCAACGCTTGCTGAGACGACGTTTGCACGCACCCGTACGCACGGCAGGCAAGCGAATGACCTTGCTGCACGACTATGCCCCAACCGGTGTTTGCCAAGCCAGGATCTATTCCCAGTATGATGCGCTCTTGCTGCAATTCGTATTCCTTTATGAGCATCTGATTGCGCAACCATGATAACGCACTTCACCCAAATATCAAACACTTGTTCGCTGTTTGTGCCTACCGTTCACGTGCCCACACACAACGCACACCCCACCCCTGCCGCACGCACCATTTTTTCCCATGGAATCTGGAAGATAGGCCAAGCCACACCTGTTGCTCGGGTACTATATCTACTAGCAGCTATCAACAATGGAGAGGGATGCGGCATGGGTGGT
>CACXFZ010000230.1 GCA_902767025.1 uncultured Coriobacteriaceae bacterium | reverse complement strand
TGGTCATTGGCATCCTGCTGGCCATCGTGTTCGCGTTCGTGCTGTTCGGCGGCACGCACCGCATCAGCTTCCTGACGTCGGTGATCGTGCCCGTGATGGCCGGCCTGTACCTGCTGCTGGCAATCATCATGGCCGTCATGAACGCCTCGGCCCTGCCTGCGGTGTTCGGGCTGATCTTCCAGGAGGCGTTCAACTTCGAATCCATCGTGGGCGGCTTCGCCGGCTCGATGATCGTGCAGGGCATCAAGCGCGGCCTGTTCTCGAACGAGGCCGGCATGGGTTCGGCTCCCAACGCGGCCGCATCCGCCAGCGTTTCGCACCCCGCCAAGCAGGGCCTGGTGCAGACGCTTTCGGTGTTCATCGACACCATCCTGATCTGCACGTGCTCCGCCGTGATGATCATGATCTTCGTGCAGGGCAACATGGAGCTCACGCCGTTCGGCGGTGCTGCCGATGGCCTGACGAACATGCCGCTGGTGCAGCAGACCATGCTGAGCGCATTCGGCGACGCCGGCATCATCTTCATGACGATCGCCATCTTCGCGTTCGCGTTCTCCAGCCTGATCGGCAACTACTTCTACGCCGAGCAGAACTTCCGCTTCATCACGAAGAACGAAGGCGCGCTGGTGGTCTTCCGCATCCTGTGCGCGGTGGTGGTGTTCTTCGGTGCGCAGTCCAGCCTGACGCTGGCATGGAACCTGGCCGACATCTTCATGGGCATCCAGGCGTTCATCAACATCGTGGTCATCTTCATCCTGGGCAAGTGGGCGTTCGCCGCACTGGACGACTACAAGGCCCAGAAGAAGCAGGGCCTGAACCCGGTGTTCCTGTCGTCGAGCATCCCCGGCATGCCCCCCACCGAGTGCTGGCACGAGGAGCGCGAGGACCTGAAGGACCTGGGAGCCGGCATCGACTTCCACCTCGACATCGACTAGCGTTTTCAGAAAGTCACACGACGGCGGCTCCCGAGGGGGCCGCCGTTTTGCTTGCACGGGATACGGGCTAGGCGATGGCCTCGCGATACCGCTCGGTGCTCGGCCCTTCGAAGTAGCCGTAGATGTCGTCTTGGACCGGATGCTCGAGCTCGAGCTTGAAGTTCACGATGGGAAGCGGCTTTCCCCTATCGTCATACTGGACCGTCTGGCTCCACGACACAGGCGTCACGCGTCCCAGGTAGTAGAAGTCCGTTCCTTCGTTATCGCTCTTCTTCACGAACAAGCGCATGTCCAACCCATCGCGTTTGGCATTGAGGATCTTTTGCACCTCGGGAGAATCGAGCGTGAGGCGCGAGCGTGTCATCCAGCTGAACATGCGCGGGCTCTCGAATTCGTCGGCATACTGCGTCGAGCTGGAGATGCCGTCCGACTTGTTGTAGGTGACGAATATCGGGCACGTGCCATAGGACACACGATAGCCGTACACGGTCGAGCTGTTGTCCTGCTCCCAGTTGAGCAGACGACAGGCATCCTTGCGCGTGTACTTCTCGTAGAGTGCAAGCCCATGGTCCGACGCGGAATACTTGTCCTTGTAGCGTGCCAGCCCGAAGCCGACCAGGTCGTGCACAGCCCATGCGAACGCGTCGTTGCCCATCATCGATAGCAAGTCGCCACTGCACGAAACGTCGTCGCCATTCCATTGGACCAGCTCGAACACGCCGTAGTTCTCCTTGTCGCTGGGCACGTTGACAAACGACTTGTCGAGCACGCGCATCGTCGAAGCGTACGCCTTGTCGCTTAAGCTCTCCACACCGTAATCAACGAGTGCCGTGCGCAAGCGATCGCGCGACGAAGTCCCGCTGTCCACCAACTCTTCGAGCACCAGAAGCTCATGGGGGCGCATGCCGTTGCCGAAGTAGCGCGATACGAACTCCAAGGCCAACTGCTCTTCTTCGCTGAAAGCGTCTTTGTAGGCCGACTCCACCCTGGCTAGGAAGCGGTAGTACGACCTGCTCTGCTCGACGAACAGCAAGGGGTCGACCTCACCGTACTCCTGGAAATCGCACATCGATGGCACACGCCCCAACTTGTGCTTGAGGGAGATGTACTTCTCCTTGAGGAACCTCATCGTGACGCCGGCGTTGTCGATGGACTCGAAGATCCTCGAGCGCGATATCTCGTCGAAATGCACGCTCGAGCAACCGGGTATGACGCGGTCCCCTTCCATGACGTACTTCCTGATGGTGTCCTTGTTGTAGCTGCGGTCGCCCGACAGCGCGATGGGAATCATGTAGTTGTTCGAGTAGTTGCCGATGAAGTCGAGCACCACGACGAACTCCTTGCCGTTCGCCTTGCGCAAACCACGACCCAGCTGCTGCACGAACACGATAGGCGACTCGGTAGGACGCAGCATGATCACCTGGTTCACATCGGGAATGTCCACGCCCTCGTTGAAGATGTCCACGGTGAATATGTAGTCGAGCTTCTGCGGGAACAGCCCGTCCTGCCCATCCCCCACCAATAGCTCGATTGCACGCTCGCGCTTCTCCTGCGAATCGGCACCCGTCAGTGCAACCGTATCGTAGCCGCGCTTGTTGAACTGCTCGGACAGCTCGAACGCCTCGCGCTTCGTCCTGCAGAACACGAGCCCCTTCACCCGATCGCCGCTGTGGCCGAAGTAACGCGCCTGCTCGATGACATGGTCGACACGCGCATCGGATATCAAGCTGCCCAAATCCGAAAGCTCGTCTATCGGTGCGCCATCAACCAACAAGTCGGTGATGCCGAAGTAATGAAACGGGCACAGAAGGTTGTGCTCCAACGCGCCCTGCAGGCGAATCTCGTAGGCAATCTCGTTGTCGAACAGCTTGTAGATGTCGAAGCCGTCGGGGCGGTCGGGACTTGCCGTCATGCCCAGGTACAGCTTCGGGACGAAGTGGGCCATGATCTTCTGATAGCTGGCAGACCCCGCTCGATGCACTTCGTCAACAACCACGACGTCGAAAGCGCCGGCGGCGAACCGGTGCAGGTAGGCATCCGACGACATGGTTTGCATCGTCGCGAACAGGATGTCTGCGTCGAAGTCGTGCGAGGTACCCGAAAGCAGGCCGTAGGTCTTTGCATCGCCCAGCACCCTTCGATAGCTGGCCATCGATTGCCGAAGGACCTGCTCCCTATGCGCCAGGAACAGCACACGGCGCGGGTTCATGTGGCGGATGGCGAATGCAGATGCGTACGTCTTGCCGGTTCCCGTTGCGGAAATCAGCAACGCCCGCGATGCACCGCGATCGACGATTTCGTCCAGGTTGTGAACGAACGAAAGCTGCATCTCGTTGGGCTCCAAGCGAATCTGGCTGTATTCGACCACCTTCTGATCGCCAAGCACCCGACGCTTCTCCGCGCACATCTCCCGGTAGGTGCCGATCACGTCGGAAAGCGGTTCGGCCTCGCGCCACAGGTCCTCGAACTCGCTGCGGATTTCGGCAACCAGGCCTCCTTGCATCAGCGAGCTCAGCTCCAGGTTCCACTCCCTGTTCACCGCGATGGCGCTTCCCGTGAGGTTGGCGCTTCCAACCAGCACCTTCTCCACTCCGTTGGGGTAAGTGAACAGGTAGCCCTTGGTATGGAACCCGAAACGGTCGGCCATGTTGGTGGTGATGTACATGCGCACGTCCACGTTCTCAAGCGCATCCAGGCGCTCGAGCGCATCGGGTTCGCTGAACGCCAGGTAGTCGGTGGTGAGCACCCTTCCCGGAACGCCCTTTCGTTCCAGTTCTTTGAGTACCTGCAGCAAGGGCGTGATGCCGCTGCGGGTAACGAAGGCAACCGAGAAGTCGAACGAAGCGCACTTCGACAGTTCGGCCTCGAGCGTCGAGCTCACCTTGCGACCATGCTTGAAGTCGTTGGACACGAAGCGCGGGCGCAGATCGGCGTAAGAAGGAAACGAGGAATCGATCAATGCCGTGCGAGCGGCGTCCAGGATCTCCCTCTGGAGGCTGACCGCTTGCTG
>CACXFZ010000229.1 GCA_902767025.1 uncultured Coriobacteriaceae bacterium | reverse complement strand
GTCGGCGGCCGTGATGAGCTTGAGCAGGATGTTCTCCACGTCCTCGCCCACGTAGCCCGCTTCCGTGAGCGTGGTGGCGTCGGCGATGGCGAAGGGCACCTGCAGCGTGCGCGCGAGCGTCTGGGCAAGCAGCGTCTTGCCCGAGCCGGTGGGGCCGAGCAGCATGATGTTGCTCTTGGCCAGCTCCACCTCGTCATCGCCGCCCGCATCGGCGATGGAGATGCGCTTGTAGTGGTTGTAGACCGCCACCGAAAGCGCGCGCTTCGCCTCTTCCTGGCCCACGACGTAGTCGCTCAGTCGCTCGTAGATCTGACGCGGCGTGGGCAGGTTCGCCAGCACGTCCTGCGGCTCGGGGGCCTCGTCCTGCCCTTCGGCGGCCATCGCCTCGCGCATCGACTCCATCACGGACGGGTCCTGCACCTGCATGGCCATCTCGTGCATCATCGCGTCGGCGCAGATCGAAATGCACTCGTCGCAGATGTAGATGCCGTCGGGGCCGCTGATCAGGGCCCCCACCTGCTCGGGGGACTTGCCGCAGAACCTGCAGTAGATGTCGTCCGATTCGTTGTCGTGAGGGTTGTTCGCCATGGTGCCTTCCCTTGCCCTTCCCGTGCGCGGATGTGCCTAGTCCTGCTTCTTGCTTTCCGAGCCGGACGAGCGCTGCGCCACCACCTGGTCGATCAGGCCGTAGGAGCAGGCTTCGTCTGCGCTCATGAAGTTGTCGCGTTCGGTGTCGGCCTGGATCGTCTCGATCTTCTGGCCGGTCTTGTCGGCGAGGATCTGGTTCAGCCTGTCGCGGATGTAGAGGATCTCCTTCGCGACGATGGCGATCTCGGTCTGCTGGCCCTGGGCGCCGCCGCTGGGCTGATGGATCATCACGCGGCTGTTGGGCAGGGCGTAGCGCTTGCCCTTGGTGCCGCTTGCCAGCAGCACGGCGGCCATCGAGGCGGCCTGGCCGATGCAGATCGTGGACACGTCGCAGCGGATGTACTCCATCGTGTCCAGGATGGCCAAGCCGGCGGTCACGCTGCCGCCGGGGCTGTTGATGTAGAGGCTGATGTCCTTCTCCGGGTCGGAGCTTTCAAGGTGCAGCAGCTGCGCCACCACCGTGTTCGCGACCTGGTCGTCGATGGCCTCGCCCAGACAAACGATGCGCTCGTTGAGCAGGCGCGAGTAGATGTCGAAGCTGCGTTCGCCGCGGGGCGACTGCTCGATGACGTAGGGGATCAGCGCGCCGCGGGGTGAAGTGAATTCGTTCATCGGGAACCTGGCTTTCGTGTCGTCGCTTACTCGTCTTCGTTCTTCTTGTCGGCCTTGTCGTCCCCGCCGCGCTTGGGCAGCTTCTCGCCGGGGGCGAGCTCGGTCACGTCCAGCGTCTCCAGAATCTGGTCGAGTGCGCGCGTGCGCAGCATGCCCTGGCGCAGCATCGTCATGCGGCCGCTCTCGCGCCATTCGGCCTCGAGCGCCTGCGGGTCCTCGGTGCCGCTCTTCTCGAACTCCTCGGAGATCTCGGCGTCGGTGACCTCCATGCCGGCGTGGCGAGCCCAGGCGTCGAGCGCCAGGTCCTGCAGGACCACATCGTTGGCCTGCTTCTTCAGGTCGTCCTTGAAGGATTCGGCCGTCATGTCGTTGTAGGCCAGGTACTGGTCGAAGGACATGCCCGACTGCTGCACCTGCATGAAGAAGTTCTGCAGCAGGTTCTGCTCCTCGGACTCGCACAGCGCTTCGGGGGCCTCGCCCTGCAGGCGCTGCTGCAGCTCGTAGAGCGCCTCGGTTTCGCGCAGGCGCGGCATGAACTGCTCCTTCTGCTGCTTGACGCTGTCGGCGACGCGCGTGCGCAGGTCCTCGACGCTTTCGAAGCCGGCGGTCTCCTTGGCCCATTCGTCGGTGAGTTCGGGAAGCTTCTTTTCCTTGACCTGCTTGATCTCCACGTCGAAGGTGGTCTCGCCCGCGTCGGTGAGGCTGTTGCCCATCATGCAGGGCTGGCTCATGTCCACGGTGAAGGTCTTCTTCTCGCCCTTCTTCATGCCGTAGATCTGCTCGTCGAAATCCGCGGGGAACAGGCCGCTGGCCGGCTCGTAGACGCGCGATTCGGTGGACAGCGTCACGATGGGCGCGCCCTGGGCGTCGGTGGCCGTCATGGCCAGGTCGACGAAGAGGCCTTCCTTGACCTTGGTGTTGGCGTTCTTGTCCTCGAAGGTGTAGTAGTAGTTGCGCAGTTCGTCGATCTGGTCGTTGATCTCCTGCTCGCTGGCTTCGGAGCTGGGCAGCGTGACCTTGACCGGGCCGTAGTCGGACAGCTCGAATTCGGGGCGGCACGGCACCGTCACGACGAAGGTGAACGGCTTGCCCTTTTCGACCAGGGTCTCGTTGTCTTCGAATTCGGCCTGGCCCATGGGCATCAGGTTCTGCTCGTCGAGGGCGCGCGGGAGCACCGTGTTGAAGATGTCGTCGGTGACCGTTCCCGTGGCGGCGGATGCGCCCAGCATGTTGTCGATGACCGGACGAGGCGCCTTGCCCCTGCGGAATCCGGGGAAGTTGTAGCGGTAGGCGAAGTCCTTGTACTGCTTGTTGATGCGCTCGTCGACTTCGGCGGCATCCAGCTCGATGGTGACCTTCTTGCAGAAGTCTTCCAGGTTCTCTACGGTGGTCTTCATGGTTGTTGCTTCCTCTCGATCGCTCGATTGTGCTTGTTGCGCCTATGGTGCGGGCGACAGGACTTGAACCTGCACGGGGGTTGCCCACCAGAACCTAAATCTGGCGCGTCTGCCAATTCCGCCACGCCC
>CACXFZ010000228.1 GCA_902767025.1 uncultured Coriobacteriaceae bacterium | reverse complement strand
GGCGACGGACCGCGCTTTCCCGCCCGCATCCTGCCGTGGTTGCGCTTCGGCGTGCCCACCCTGATCATCTTCATCTTCGTGATGGGATACGCCCCGAAGGTCGCCTTGTGGTTGGGGCTGGTGTAAGCCGCGCACGGAATGCGCCCGTGGCGCTTGCGGTACGAACGGTGCGAAACCGCCCGTCGCGTGTTTTCGGGAACCCGCGGAATGCGCGGAACCGCTAGGCTCGTGCGGCCGTCTTCGGCTTGTTGGCGTAGAGCATCTTGTCGGCAGCCGCGATCAGGTCTGCGGGGCGCTTGTTGCGCGACGTGCACTCCGCCCAGCCGGCGCTGGCAACGAGCGGGTAGTCCAGGCCCGCTTCCTTCACCGTTTCGTCCACCTGCTCCTGCACGTACGTCAGGAAGCTTTCCGGCTGCGGGGCATCGTCGCTCGTGAGCGCCACCAGGAACTCGTCGCCGCCCCAGCGCGCGGCGAACCCGCGGTACTGGCTGGTGGCCTTCGCAATCGCCTGGGAGAACACCTGCAGGGCACGGTCGCCTTCCAGATGGCCCCTGGTGTCGTTGATCTGCTTGAATCCGTCGATGTCGAACATGTACAGGTACATCGGCTCGTCGGCCTCGACGTTGCCGATGGCGTCGTAGACGAAGATGTCAGCACGACGGCGGTTGTTCAAGCCCGTGAGCGTGTCGTTGTAGATCTGCGATTCCTGCAGCGTAACCAGCAGGTAGGTGAACGACAGCGCGATGGCCAGGGGCATCACCGGCGTGTTGGATACCGCTGCATCGATCAGGCCGCCTGCCGTGCAGATCAGGATAAACCCGATCTGGGCGATGTACTCGTTCTTGCGGTAGGAAGCGCGGCCGCGCACCATCAAGGTAACCGCGTGCAAGATGATGACGATGCCGTAGATGTTGTCCACCAAACCCGTCAGGCCGATGCCAGGGCCGGGAACCAAGGACCCGTCCTCCGCGAAGCCGAAGACCATGCCCGAGTTGATCGACAGCAGGTAGGCCA
The DNA here is from genome assembly GCA_902767025.1 of uncultured Coriobacteriaceae bacterium. Lineage (GTDB taxonomy): Bacteria > Actinomycetota > Coriobacteriia > Coriobacteriales > Eggerthellaceae > CACXMZ01. The sequence goes on along the minus strand of CACXFZ010000228.1, from coordinate 1,734 downwards.
CGATCAGAAGCGCCATCGGGATGAACGCGACGATCTTGAAGACGGGTTTGTTCACCCAACGCGATTCGAAGCGCGTTTCGGCAAACAGGAACCACCAGTACACCATGAACGGTATCAGAAGCGTGCTCACGATCTTGAAGATGGTGGCAACGCGCGTGGGAAGGTCGATGGCGCCGCCGGTGATCAGAACCCAGACGAGCTCGCAGAGCAGAAAGCCCATGTAGCAAAACGACATCAACCGGAAATAGCGGACCTCTCGGCCGCTACCCATGTTGTAGCTCAGTTTTGAAAGAACAACTATTATGGTCAGGATGCAGAACACGTTCACTGCTGCATACACGAACATGTACTTGAAATCCATACGTTATCCCGTCTGCCTCAATACGTGTTTTTACGCGCTGAGTAATACGATACCATAACCCCCAAGCTCAGACGGAAAACCTGCCGTCGGTTTTCACCATTTCCCGACGTGCCCCTGCCGTGCCGAGCCGCGCGGTCGGCCCGAGCTGCCGCAGGCTTCCGCCCACCCAACCGCCCTTCGGCCCAACCCCCGAGCATTTGCAGGCTCGCGCGCGGGCTTTGCGCAGGTTTCGTGCTACGCTACGGAGGCGGGCGCGCATGCCCGCAGGCTTTTCAGGAACGGAGGGTCCCATGGTCAAGCTTTCCGATCGGGAATTCGAAGACGCCGTGCAGCAGGCCATCGATTCCATCCCACCCCGCTTTCGCGCCGAGCTGGAAAACATCGCCTTCTTCGTCGAAGACGAGCCTTCGGCCGACGATCTGCGCGACGGCGACGGATACCTGACCGAAGACGGCGACATGCTCGGCCTCTACGACGGCATCTCGCTGCTCGAGCGCGCAGACGGCTACGGCGAGATGGGCGACTACCCCGATTCCATCATCATCTTCAAGGGGCCCCACGAGCGCCTGGAGGGCACCAAGGAAGAGGTGCTCGAGGAAGTGCGCAAGACCGTCATCCACGAAGTGGCCCATTACTTCGGCATGGACGAGGACCAGGTCGACGCCATGGGCTACGCCTAACCTGCGCACCCACACGCAACGTGCGCACCATGCATGCCGCGCCCGGACGGCCAGGCCCCGCCTCCCCGCGCATCGACTCCCCGTCGCGCACGGGGCATCTCCTGGTATCATAGGGGCCATCGAACAGGCCCCCAACGTGATAGGAGATTCGCATGGGCATGATCATCGATGTGTTTGGACGCGAAGTGCTCGACTCGCGCGGCAACCCCACCGTGGAAGTCGAAGTGGTGCTGGAAGACGGCTCGATTGGCCGCGCGATGGTGCCTTCGGGAGCATCCACCGGCGCCTTCGAGGCCGTGGAACTGCGCGATGGCGACAAGAAGCGCTACGTGGGCAAGGGCGTGCTCACCGCCGTCGGCCATGTGAACGACGAGATCGCCGATGCGTTGGTGGGCATGGAAGCCGAAGACCAGCGCATGCTCGACGAGGGCATGATCGCGTTGGACGGCACGAAGAACAAGGGCAAGTTCGGCGCCAACGCCATCCTGGGCGCATCGCTGGCCGCTGCCCGTGCCGCCGCGGAGTCGGCCGACCTGCCGCTGTACAAGTACGTCGGCGGCGTGAACGCGCACACGCTGCCCGTGCCCATGATGAACATCCTCAACGGCGGCGTGCATGCCGACAACAACGTGGACTTCCAGGAGTTCATGATCATGCCGGTGGGCGCCAAGACGTTCGCCGAGGCGCTGCGCT
>CACXFZ010000227.1 GCA_902767025.1 uncultured Coriobacteriaceae bacterium | reverse complement strand
CGTGACGGTGCTGTTCGTGACGCATTCGTCGAGCACTGCCAAGGAATTCTGCAGCCGCGGCATCGTGCTCGACCACGGCACGAAGGTCTACGACTCGGACATCGAAGACGCGATCAAGTACTACGAAGACAACTACGCGTAAGGGCGCAGGCGCCGCGCGCAAAGAGAAAGGGCAATCATGTCGAACATGAAGCACAATGCATATGCGGCCATCTTGGCAGGGGGGTCTGGCACGCGCATGGGAAGCACCGACAAGCCCAAGCAGTTCCTGATGCTGGGCGATGCCCCCATCATCGTGCACACGATCGAGAAGTTCTGCGTGTTCGGAGGCTTCGACCGTGTGGTGGTGCTGTGCCCGGCCGAATGGCAAAACCAGATGCGCGACCTGCTTGAGCGCTACCTGCCCGCGCATGCGGATCAGGTTGACGTGGCGGCGGGCGGCTCGATGCGAAACGACACCGTGATGAACGCGATCCGCTACATGCAGGACAACTTCGACGTGGATGAAGACACGGTTCTCGTGACCCACGACGCCGTGCGGCCGTTCGTGTCGCATCGCATCCTGCAGGAAAACATCGACGCGGCGCGCGAACACGGGGCGTGCGACACGGTGGTGCCGGCCACCGACACCATCGTGGAAAGCCTGGATGGTGCGACCATCTCGGCCGTTCCCGATCGGCGCACGCTCTATCAGGGCCAGACGCCTCAGTCGTTCAACCTGCTGAAGCTCAAGGAGCTCATCGAAGGCCTGTCGGACGAAGAGGCGGCAACGCTCACCGACGCATGCAAGATCTTCGTGCTCAGGGACGAGCCGGTGGCGCTGGTGGCGGGCGATGTGGGCAACATGAAGATCACCTACCCGCAAGACTTGCGCGTCGCAACTGCGCTGATGGGGGACTAGCATGCTGAATTGCGTGTACAGGCTGGTGGCGCCACGTAGTTTCGAGCCGGTGCAGATGCAGGTTTCTCCATCGTCTGAGTCGGTGGTGGTGCGTCCGACGCACCTGTCCATCTGCAATGCCGACATGCGCTACTACCTGGGCCGTCGCAGCGCGGCGGCCCTGGCCGAAAAGCTGCCGATGGCGCTGATCCACGAAGGCATCGGCCAAGTGGTCTTCGACGCCACGGGCGCTTTCGAGCGCGGCCAGCAGGTGGTGATGCTGCCCAACGCCCCCTGCGAGCAGGACGATTTCATCGCCGAGAACTACTTGCGTACCAGCAAGTTTTGCGGAAGCGGCTTCGACGGCTTCATGCAGGAATACGTGGTACTGCCTCCCGAACGCGTGCTCGAGCTGCCTGCAGGTATCGACACGCACGTGGCGGCGTTCACCGAACTGGTCAGCGTTGCCACCCATGCACTGACCCGGTTTGGCGCTATCGCACACGGTCGCCGCGAAACCATCGGCGTGTGGGGCGATGGCAATCTGGGATTCATCGTGGCGCTGCTGTTGCACGTGAACTATCCGAACGCGCGCATCTACGTGGTGGGGCGCACGGCTGCCAAGCTCGCCGACTTCACGTTTGCCACCGATGGCCTTCTGTCCAACGACATTGCCGACCTGCCGCCTGTCGACCACGCGTTCGAATGCTGCGGCGGAGATGGGTCGGCATCGGCCATCGGCCAGATCATCGACTGCATCCGCCCCGAAGGCACGGTGTCGCTGTTGGGTGTTTCGGAGAACCCGCCGCCCATCAACACCCGCATGGTGCTGGAAAAGGGCCTGCGCTTCTTCGGCAGCAGCCGCAGCGGGCGGGCGGATTTCGAGAACACGGTGCAGCTGTACCGCGAATATCCTGAAACGCTGGACTACCTTCGCTCGCTGGTGGGCGAGGTCAGGCGCGTGCAGACGGTGGCCGACATGGCGGCGGCCTTCGAGGCCGACACGCAGAAACGCGGCGGCAAGACCATCATGGTGTGGGACGTCTAGCTTGCGGAGTGCCCGGCGGTTCGCGCGCCGCTCGTCGTTGCCGTTGCAGCATGCGCCGCATCCGGAATACGAGATTGCCGATACGAAACCGCGGATGAAAGAGCTTTCCCATGGCCCAGCCTAAACCACAATCAAAGGCGGTGTACCGCATCAAGCGCATGATGAAGGACGTGGCGCTCGACGCGCTGTTCCCGCGGTTGTACCGCCAGGCGGTCGTAGCGTGTCCGAACCCGCAGAAGGTGGTCTTCCTGGAAACGAAGGAAAGCACCATGCCGGTTGCGATGCGCCACATCTACGAGCGCCTGCTGGCGCAGACCGGCTACGACGTGGAGTTCGTGACCCTGCGCCAGAACAACAGCAGCGTCCCGCGCTACTACGTGCACTGCCGCGAGGCGGTGCCCGTGCTGGCGCAGGCCCGGGCGATCTTTCTGTGCGACGCGTCCGATTTGGTGAGCGCGCTGCCCATCCGCCCCGAGACGACGGTTGTGCAGCTGTGGCATGCATGCGGTGCATTCAAAAAGTGGGGCATGAGCACGGCGGATGCGAAGTTCGGCGAGTCGCGTGCCGACCAGAAGCGCCATCCGTTCTACGGCAACCTGGACCTGGTCACCGTGAGCGCTCCCGAGGTGGTGTGGGCCTACGAGGAGGCCATGGACCTGCAGGGCCTGGGCACGGTGCAGCCGCTGGGCGTGGCCGCCACCGACGTGTACTTCGATCCGGTGTTTCTGGAAAACGCGCGCGCCCAGGTGGAAGCGGCGGTGCCGCAGGCCGTCGGCAAGAGGATCGTGCTGTACGCGCCGACGTTTCGGGGGTTGCCCAGGCATGCGTTTGCACCCGAAGCCATCGACTTCGAGGAGTTGCGGGACCAGCTTGGCAAATCATGCATCGTCTTGGTGAAGAACCACCCTTTCGTAAAGCAATCGCCTTGCATCCCGGATTCGTGTAGGGATTTCGCGATGGAAGCGCCGGATGGAATGCCGATCAACGAGCTGCTTGCTGCGGTGGACGTGTGCGTGACCGATTATTCGTCCATCGTGTTCGAGTTCGCGCTTTTCGATCGACCCGTGTTCTTCTTTGCGTACGACTTGGACGATTATCAGGATTGGCGGGGTTTCTACTACGATTACCAAGACTTCGTTCCAGGGCCGATTGTAAAGGATACGGCCGCCTTGGCCGCTGCCATCAAAGAGTCCGAGCGGAGTTTTGACGTGTCTGCGGTTCGTGAGTTTCGTCAGCGCTACATGAGCAGCTGCGATGGTTGTGCGACCGAAAGGATCATGGACTTCGCGGGCTTGCTTTTGGACGCGGAAAGCGTTCCCATTCGGCAAGGTGAGTTGAGGTAGGTAGACATGGACGGTCTTGCAAAGCACGAAGTTGCTGTGGTGTGCTTGACCTGCAACCACGAAGACTACATCGCCCAGGCCCTGGAGGGATTCCTTTCCCAGGAGACGACGTTTTCGTTCGAGGTCGTCGTTGCAGACGACTGCAGCCACGATGCAACGCGCGAGATACTGGCCGAGTACGCCGAAGCCAATCCAGGTCGCATCAAGGTGCTGCTTCCCGAGCAAAAGCAAGGGGCAGAGCGCAACTTGATAGCTGCATGCAACATGGTGCAGGCGACCTATATTGCTCTCTGCGACGGCGATGACTATTGGACCGATGCCCTCAAACTGCAGAAACAATACGATTACATGCAGGCCAATCCGGACATGCGCGCTTGCTTCCACGATACCGAAATCGTGCAAGAGGGGCAGACGGAGTGGTTCTTGGCGCAGGATTACGCGAACACTTCGGACGGGAAGCTCAGGTGGAGCACAGGGCATCGCAAGTTCGCGAAAAAGGACGCGTACAGCATCGAAGACTACATTCCGTGTGGTTTCGTCCACTCTTCCTCGATGTTCTTTCGCTGGGACCGCAACCTGAAGATTCCCGACTGGTACTACAGTCATATCCTTGGCGACTACACATTGTGGATCTTGCAGGTTGGACGCGGTCGGTTCGGCTTTATCGACGAGACCATGTCGGTGTACCGCCGTCGTGGGAACAGCGCGTATGATTTTCTTGATCGCTGTGACTACTGGGACAAGACCCGTGAGGATTGGGTTTTGATAGACGCCGACCTCGCCGATTACTTCACGCACGTGCAGCCGTATCCAGAAGCCGTGGCACTTCTGAAGTCGCGCATGAAAGACGACCTGCGGAAGCTGTTCATTGCGCGTTACACGTTTGGGATGCCCGACGAATTTAATGCGTTGGCGCAGAGATTTGACCCATTCGTCGAGTTTGCGTATGGCTGCAGCCTGCTTGAGGGGGATTGCCCGTCCTATCGTCAGGTTGCCCGTGCGGCTCGCAAGGTCATGGGCTTTCCGTTGCACGATGTATTGAAACTCAGAAGATTGCAGCGCCTCATGAAGCGCGGGTAAGCTTCTACGCTGTTCTTGTATAATCTGGGTGGTTCCAAGGAGATATTGCATCATGAACACTGTTAAAGTCCTTGTCTTTCCCTGTGGGTCGGAAATCGGTCTCGAACTGCATCGGTCGTTGAAGGGAATCCGCTTCGTCGAAGTACATGGCGCATCGAGCGTGCGCGACCACGGTGCGTTCGTGTATGCCAACTACCACGAAGGAATGCCGTACTTGAACGATCCGTCATTTGACGAGGAATTCGTTTCCTTCGTTCAGGAACACGGCTTCGACGTGGTGTTTCCTGCACTCGACGATGCCATCGTGAAACTAGTCGATTTGGCCGACAAGCTGCCCTGCACGGTAATCGCTGCAAGCAAGCAGACGGCCGATATATGCCGCAACAAAGAGGCGACGTATCAAGTCCTGTCCGATTGCTGGTTCAATCCTCGCACTTATCGGGATGCATCATCGGTGGATGCGTACCCCGTGCTGCTCAAGCCTTCCGTGGGCCAGGGTTCGGCGGGCGTGAAGCGCATCGACACCCCAGAAGAGCTGGAGTTCGAGCTTGCGACGCGTTCCGATAAACAGGTGATTTGCGAGTTTTTGCCCGGCGAAGAGTACACGATCGATTGCTTTACCGACCGACATGGCGAAGTCAGGTTCGCTTCGCAGCGGGTGCGCAATCGCACGAAGGCGGGCATCAGCGTCAATTCGTATCTTACCCAGCCAAGCGACGAAGTACGCGGAATCGCCGAGCAGATAAGCAAGCGCCTGGGTCTTCGGGGAATGTGGTTTTTCCAGCTGAAGCTGAACGCTCAAGGTGAATACAGATTGCTGGAAGTGGCGCCACGGGTTGCCGGGACGATGTGCCTGTCCAGGGCGATAGGCGTGAACCTTCCTTTGCTGGCCATCTTCGATGCACTTGGTTACGACGTCGATGTCATGCCCCAGTTCGATGCATGCGAGGTGGATCGGGCCCTGTCAAATGCGTATGCGCTCGAGTGTGCCTACGATGCGGTGTACATCGACTTTGACGACACCATCGTGCGCGACGGGCAAGTTGTGCTTCCCACGGTGCAATTCCTGTACCAGTGCGTGAACAGGGGGATTCCCGTTCATCTGCTCAGCCGTCACGAGCGCGACATCCACGAATCGCTGGCTGCGGCAAGGCTCAGCGAGGACCTGTTCGACAGCATCGTGATCATTCGGCCGGATCAGAAGAAGAGCGCATGCATCGACGCGTCCCTCAACCCGGTTTTCATCGACGATTCCTTTGCGGAGCGACGTGACGTCCATCGGACATTGGGAATCAAAGTGTTCGGATTAGACAATCTGGATGCGCTCATCGACAGGCGCGAATAGAAACGGGCGGAGGTTTCATGGGGGCTCAGCAGGGCAAAAACATAGCGGTTACGCGTTCGTCGATGCCTGGATTCGACGAGTACGTGGACGAGATACGATCGATTTTCGAAGGGCGCTGGCTCACCAACATGGGTCCGAAGCACCAGGAGCTCGAGAGGCTGCTGGCCAACTATCTGGGTGTCCCGTATGTCTCTCTGTTCACCAACGGGCATACCGCCTTGGAGTTTGTGCTCCAGGCATTGGGGCTGGAAGGCGAAGTGATCACCACTCCGTTCACATTCGTGTCCACCACGAACGCCATTGTGCGTTCGGGGCTGACCCCCGTCTTCTGCGACGTCAAGGAAGACGATCTGACCATCGATCCGGCCTGCATCGAGGAACTGATAACCGATCGAACCAGCGCAATCGTGCCTGTCCACGTGTATGGCTCCGTGTGCGATGTTGAAGCAATCGGACAGATTGCCCGCAGGCACGGCTTGAAGGTCGTCTACGATGCCGCCCATGCCTTTGGCGTGCAGGTCAACGGGTGCGGAGTGGGTTCGTTCGGTGATGCGTCGATGTTCAGCTTCCATGCCACGAAGGTGTTCCATACCATCGAAGGCGGTGCCATTGCCACGGACGACGCCGAGCTTGTCCGCAAGCTTGCAAAGCTGAAGAACTTCGGCATAGCCACACCCGAAGAGGTCGAGTACGTGGGCGGCAACGCGAAAATGAACGAATTTGCGGCAGCGATGGGATTGTGCAACCTGCGACACATCGACGAGTACCTAGCCGGTCGCAAGGCGGCCTGTGACAGGTATCGGGAACGGCTCGGCGGCATCCCCGGCATGCGCCTCATCGAGCCGCAGCAGGGCGTGTCGCAGAACTACGCGTATTTCCCCGTGATCGTCGGAGACGAGTTTGGCTTGTCGCGCGACGGGTTGTTCGATTGGTTGCAGCAGCAGGGAATCGGCTCGCGCAAATACTTCTACCCGCTCACGTCCGATTTCGCGTGCTATCAAGGGATAGGCGATGGCGCACATACCCCCAAAGCACGCGATGCTGCAGCGAGGGTGCTTGCGTTGCCCCTGTATTCCGAGCTGCTTCCAAGCGACGTCGATGGCATCTGCGACATCATCGAGCATGCCGCTCGCTCGTAGTGGCCTGTTGCAGCCTGCGGCCTCTAGATGGGCAGGCGCCTTTTCATCTCGTCAATGATCATCTCGCTGGAATGACCCGTGAGGGCATCTGAGTCGTAGAAGAAGTCTCGAATACGGCGCCTGGCTTCCTGGTCGATGGACGGATCTTCCAAATAGGACTCTGCCAGTGCCGGCACCTCGTCCCAGGAACGCGCCTTCACGCCCGGCGTGTACTCCTCGAAGGGGTAATTCAGCGCATTCTCGTGCTCGAGATACCGCTCAAGGTCGGGGCAGAGGAAGATCATGGGGCGGTCAAGCAGCAGGAAGTCGTAGGCGATGGACGAGTAGTCCGTTATCAGGATAGAGTAGTCTCCCAGCGACTTGTACACGTCCTTCTCGTTGTCGATCTCTATCCTGTCTGCATAGGCGGTGACGTATTCGATGCGCTGTCCGTACGAGCGCCAGGTGTGCGGATGAAGCCTGATCGTCAGCGTTGCATCGATATCCGTCAGCCATTCGTTCAGCTCGTTGGTTCTGGAGAGCAGTTCTTCGATCCGCGCAGATTCGTCGTATGGGGACCATCGATAGGTGGGTGCGTAGAGTATTTTGCGCTCTTCGGGCAGTGCGCTGCTTTCCCTTGCTGCGGATACGAGTTTGTCCATGCGGGGATAGCCCGTCACATAGAAGCGGTCGGCGGATAGGTGGAAGCCGTCCTCATACGCTTGCTGCATCTCGGATCCCGGTACCACCATCATGGCATAGCTTTCGCACTGTTCGGATTTGGGATACTCGATGAACCGTTTCAGGGCCTTTCGCGCACGGACTGCCAGTCCGTCTTCCGGCGACGGGTCGTACGCATCCAGGTACTTCACGCCCTTCACCGTCGTCAAACCCAGGTTCGCCATGCTCTTCAGCCCTACGCCGTGCCACAGCTGTAGCACGGCCGTGTTTGGGTTGATTGGCCTGGGCCGCCCGAAATCGCTCATGACGAAGTGGTCGACGACGGCGACTTGCGCTTTGCTCATGCACTGCTTGGCTGTGGGCGTGTCCGCCATTTCTACAGGCAGGCCGGCTTCTTCGAGCGCTTCGTACACGTCTGCGCTCTTCGTGATCCACATTGCACGTATTTCTGGG